>VYDC01000123.1 GCA_009843585.1 Chloroflexota bacterium
AGGCCTCGGCTTCGTCCATGTAGTGGGTGGTGAGGAAGATGGTGACGCCCTCGGTGTCGCGCAGGGAGCGGGCGTAGGCCCAGATGCTGCGGCGGGTCTGCGGGTCGAGGCCGACGGTGGGTTCGTCGAGGAAGAGGACGGACGGCCAGTGCATCAGGCCGCGGGCGACCTCGAGGCGGCGCCGCATGCCGCCGGAGTAGGTGATGACGGCGTCGTCGGAGCGATCGAGCAGGACCACGCGGTCGAGCAGGTGGTCGGCGCGGGGGCGGATGTCCTCGCGCGCCATGCCGAAGAGCTCACCGTGGAAGACCAGGTTTTCCCGGGCAGTGAGGCGCTCGTCGACGGTCGAATCCTGGAAGACGATGCCGATCTCGCGGCGCACACCGGCGGGGTCGTCGACGATGTCGTGGCCGCCGATCGTGGCGCGGCCAGCGGTGGGCCTGAGGAGCGTGCAGAGCATGGAGATGGTCGTGGTCTTGCCGGCGCCGTTGGGGCCGAGGAAGCCGAAGATCTCGGCCTCGCCGACATCGAAGGAGATGTCGTCGACGGCCGTGATGTCGCCGAAGCGGCGAGAGAGTCCGGAGACCTGGACCGAGGGAGGCACCATAAGATCTTGCGGCGTGGGGACTCTCGGGCGCAAGCGGTGACGGTCGCGGGCGAGCCCTCCGGGATGAGCTCCGTCACCTGACGCGAGGTGAGTCGCGCCCGTTCGTTGTTCCGCCGGCTGGCCTCGCTCAGCGGCGAGAGGCGTTCCCTCAGCTCCGCGATCTCGCGGTCGCGGTCGCCCGATTCGTCCAATCCGCCGCGCCGCTCCCTCGCGCCACCGAGGGGGCCCGCTGGCCGGAGCCGTCCGGCGGAGGCCGGCGGGCTCGTCCGGCTCGCCGCGCGCCGTCGGCGCAATCATGCATGACGTCATACGGGATCCGGTCGCGGGATATGCCCGTCATACCGGTTGCGTGTGACAATCAACCGGCGTGACGAGCCGATCCGGCTCGGAGGAGGAGGAGCAGGTGGCCACCAACCCGGAGCGCCCGGTCCCGCCTCCCGGTACCGCGGGCGGAGCGCGTGCCACGCATCGGTGAGCGGGCGCCGCCGGGCGCGCTCCGGCCCGCCCTCGGCGGGACGCCGCTTCCGGACGGCGGCGTAGCGCCGCGCCGTGGCGCCTCGCTGCTGCTGCCGGCGGCCTCGCGCCGGCCCTTCTCGTGGTACTGCGCGGGCGACCCCTCGCCGCCTACGCTGGTCACAGACGGGCGCGAGCGCGTGGTCGCCGCTGGCTGGTCCTGCGACGTGTCGAGGGTGGTCGGGATGGTGCTGCCCGAGCGCGTACCGGTGATGTGGCGGGAGGCGATCCTCCCGGAGGGGGCGGCGGCGACGTGCCGGCGTCCATGACGCTGGGCGGCGCCCTCTCCCCCGGGCGAGGGCCTCGAGCACACCCGGAAGGCCGGCCGGCACGATGAAGATCCCCACGGACTATGCCGACGGCTACGAGCGCGCCCGCGCCGTCAACCCGGAACTCGCCGACAGGTACCTCGCTCACACCATCGTCGGCGATCCCGAGGCAGACGCGCTGATGGAGGAGCTCTCAGCGCTCGATCCGGAGCAGGTGTACCGGTTCCTGCAAGCGGGGATGGACGAGGAGGCGGAGGTCCTGCGGGACGCCCCGCCGCTCCTCCAGTCCTTCTTCGACGGTATCGAGACGCCGCCGGAGTGGGTGGACCTCGATGCCTTCGGCCCCGGCATCCGCATGTTCCACAGGAACTCGAACCTGGTGCTCGCGGGGATGCTCGGCGGGGTCCTGGTGGAGGGATTCTCGACCAATATCGCCAAGTCCTTCTTCATCACGGGGCGCCTCCGTGATCAGGGCGTCCGCCGTCTGCAGCAGAACAATCGACACATGATCGAGCTCTTCTTCCCGGGAGGGCTGACGCGCCAGGGCGACGGCTGGAAGCTCTCCGTCCGGATCCGCCTCGTCCACGCCCAGGTCCGCCGGCTGCTGACCCGCTCCGAGGAGTGGGACGAGGATGCCTGGGGGGTACCGCTGAGCGCAGCGCACACCGGGTTCGCGATCACGGCCTTCTCGGCACGCCTGCTGCGGCACATCAGGAGGCTCGGCGCCTCCTCGGATCGCGAGGAGCGCTCGAGCTTCATGCAGGTCTGGCGCTACAGCGGCCATCTCCTGGGTATCCCCGAGTCCATCCTCTACGAGACCGAGCAGGACGCCCTCGATCTCTTCCGCGTCGGCGTGCTGATGGAGCCCCCGAGCATGGAGTCGGTCGTGCTGGCGAACTCGCTCGTGAACTCCGCGCCGCTCGTGGCCGGCATCACTGACCCCGGCGAGCGGAGCGAGCTCGCGTCGTACGTCTACCACGTCTCCCGCGCGCTGATCGGGAAGGAGCTGGCCACGGAGCTCCAGTACCCCCGCGCGCCCTGGTTCATCACCTCGACCGGCGTGCTGGCCTGGTTCCGGTGGAGGCAGCGCATCGACCTCCTCGCGGGGAGGCTGCTCCCGGGACGGCGCCGCGGCGATGCGCTCGCGACCCTCTTCGACATCTCGAACTACGACGAGGGGGGCATCCTCTACCGGCTGCCCACCCACGTCCACGCCGAACGCTCGGACCGGTGGTGAGGCCGCCACGTCACCGCCCGCGGCCGCCCGGTGCCGCGCGATCGGTTCCTCGTCCCACTCCAAGGGCAGTCAGGGAGACGTGCGGCGACGCCGTCCGGCGGCCAGCAGTGCCGGAGAGGGCTCTGGCGGGTTCTCGAGCAGCTCGAGCACCCGGGCGGTGTCGCGCTCCGTGAGGACGATGCGCTCCGCCTGCTCGACCGCTTCGCGTGCCGCGGGCAGGGCAGCTCGCATGATGAACCCAGTCACGTCGAGGCGCTGATAGGCCGCGGCCTGCGACAGCAGTCGCTTCTCCTCGGGCGTCGCTCGCAGCTCGATGCGGTCACGTCGCCTGGCAGATCGAGCCATCATCGGGTCTCCATAACGACCATCGCCTGTACCTACTACATCCGTACGCGTAAGCGACTTCCACGTTGCGCCAACTCATAGGAGCCCGGCTCACGCCACATGGTGCAAGATGGGCGTGAGCACGATCAGCGTATCCCGAAGACCCGCTGCGCTACTGATCCACGCGGCAGCTGACAATGTCCAGCCCGTAGTACTTGCGGTGGTGTACGGACGAGGCGTAGTGGCGCAGGATGCGCACGGACAGCTCCTGCTCGTCCTCCAGCGCCTGATCCTGGCCAAGGTAGGCCATCCGGTCCTCGATGTTCCCCTGGATGGCGTCGTCGGAGGCGACGACGATCTCGAACTCGGCAGAGCGGCCGTCGGGACGGATCGTGGCGACGAGCCGGCGTGTCTGCCCGGCGGGGCCGTCCCTCTCCTCCTCGAGCAGGCTCAGGAGGGCCTCCTCGCCGACGAGGCGGAGCCGGTGCTCTCCCGCCTCGGTCCAGGAATGGGTGCCGGCGAACTGGGAGAGGAAGTCGTCGACCGCGGCCAGGGAGGACGGGGACAGTTCGAGCCGCAGCTTTCGGGCGCGGAGGCTCGACGCTTCCGTGACCAGCGTCATGACGACTGCGGCCATGCCGCCGACGACGATGCTGTTGCCCACGAGGTTGCCGGCAAGCCCGTCGAAGAAGGCGCCGAGGGCACCCGCGGACAGGCCCAGGACCATGGAGACGCCGGTGATGGTGGCCTTCTTCTGGTCCACCTGTCCGACGAAAACCGTCTTCGCCCCCTCGATGAAGAGCATGGCGAATATGACGATGTAGGCGGCGGTCACCACCGGGCTGGGGATGGCGATCAGCACGGCAAGGAACTTGGAGAAGAACGCCACGCCGACGGTCAACGCGCCGAGGCAGACGCCGACGCTCCTGGCGGCGACGCCGGTGAAGCTGATATAGGCGACGGTGGCGGACCACGGGGCGGCGACCGGCAGGGTTCCGAGGAGGCCGGAGAGGAGGGTCCCCGCGCCGTAGACGTTCAAGCCGCCCTGCACCGTGCGGAAGTCCACGGCGGACCGGGCGCGGTACGACGCGCGGTGAATCACCGAGAGGTCGCCCACCGCCTTCATGAAGGCGGTGAGATTGACTATCACGAATACGGGAAGCAGCGCCCAGAAGTCCGCGTCGAACGCCAGGTCGAGCACTGGCCACCTGAAGGTGGGGAGGCTGACCCATGCGGCGTCCGCGACGATGTCCGCGTCGTAGTAGCCCAGGGGCACGGCCACGAGCAGGCCGACGGCGACGGTGACGGCCAGGATCCACATGCGCCAGAGGGGCCTGTCCTGCAGGGAGAGGACGACGCCGGCGGCCAGGGCGACCATGCCCGGCGCGAGGAAGAGCATCGTCGATTCGCTTTCCGGGGGGGTGACCGCCCTGCCGATGATGAAGGGCATGGCCGAGACCGCCACGAGCATGACCACCACGCCGCTCACCGTCTGGGTGAACACTCGACGGAGGGAGGCCAGGCGGAGGGTGAGGACCGCCTGGACCAGCGTGGAGACCACCACGAGGCTGGCCAGCAAGCCGGGCCCGCCGACGGAGAGGGCCAGCGCGCAGACGGCCAGGAAGGGGACATTGAAGTTGGAGACGACCAGGCGGCCCGAGCCCAGGTGACGCAGTTTCAGCGTCTGCAGGATCATGCCGGCGCCGGTGACCACCAGCACGGTAAACGTCACCCACGAGAGGTAGGCGTCCGACTCGTCGCCTGCCCGCACCACCAGCGCCACCAGCGTGACGAGGCTGATCGTATTGGGGACGAAGATCTGCAGGGCCGAGATCAGCGTGAGCGGCGCCGGGCACTTCTCGTCGGGTTCGTAGAGGAGTTCGGGCCGCCCCTGGAGCTGTCGAGACATCCTCGGTGAACCCTCTAACCGCAAACGGGACGCCACGGAGCCGCCCACCGACGCCGTGCACGAAAGATGGTAAAACGTACGCCAGCAGCATGGCGCGAGAGGACGACGGCTTGCGAATCGATCGAACTCACGGGCTTCGCGGGATCGGGACGGCATCGAGGGATCGGCGAGCGCCGGGAAGGCGGGCGCTGTTCGCGCTCCTGATCGTGGCCGCCGTCGCAGCCCTCGCGGTCGCGTGCGGTCGCGGCGACCCCGCCCCCACACCTGAACCCGCCTCGCTGAGCAACGACGACCTGACCCGCGCTTTCGTGGCGGGCGCCATCGAGTACTACGAAGAGCACGGTCGGGACGCGACCGTTGAGTTCTACCGGTCCGAGGCGGGGATCGAGAGCGGGCGGACGCTCATCCTCGTGGACACGGCCGAGCACGTCTTGCTGGTCCACCGCGCTCTCCCCGTGCTACAGGGCCAATACGTCGGTCCGGACTCGTCGTTTCCCGGCCTCGCAATGTTGGCAGAACTTGCGAACGAGGAAGGTTCCTGGACGACGACTCGAGGCATGAACCCGGACACCAAGCAGGAAGAGCCACGGCGACTTCTCGCCGTCCTTCACGACGGCCTCGTGTTCGCGGCCAGCCACTCGGCCCTGGTGCAAGACGTTGCCGAATCCGTCAAGGAGTACGTGAGCAGGGCCATCGCGACGTACGAAGCGGACGGCCTCGACGCGGTCATCACCCACTACAACAGCCGGGACAGCCTGGAGGGGCAGTTCTACCTCTTCCTCATCGGCGAGGATGACCTCTACCTGGCACACCCCATCTTTCCTCACCTGATCGGCTCGGACATCAAGGACGTGGTCGG
>VYDC01000172.1 GCA_009843585.1 Chloroflexota bacterium
ATCCCAAGGGCGGGGCCCCGCCCGCCCCCCTACCAGCCGAAGTCGATGTTGCTGAACGCCGCCTTCGCCGCGCCGTGGCAGATGCCGTCGCGCTCCTCCGGGGTGAAGGTGACGCCGTACTTGGCCCCGGACTCCGGGAGGTTCCGGAAGAAGTCGGCCCAGACCATGGTCTGCGCGCGCGCCCGGCTCCCGACGCCGGCCTGCGGGAGGTCCGTCCCCCAGACGATGCGCTCCGGCCCCACCGAGTCGAGGAAGACGCGGATCACGCGGGCCAGCTCGGGGAGGTTCTCCTCCTTGACCGCCCCCAGCGCCTGCCAGTCGCAGAGGTCGAGCCAGATGTTGCGGTGGCGCGACCCGGAGATCAGCCCATCCCAGTAGGCCTGCGTCTCAAACGGCGCCTGCAGGTTGGTGTGGCCCATGATGATGCGCAGGTCCGGGTAGCGGCGGGCGACCAGCTCCACCCACTCCGGCCAGGCCCAGATGTTGCCGCCGGTGTGGATGAGCACCGGCACGTCGAGCTCTATAGCCTTCTCGTAGAGCGGGAAGCAGCGCTCGTCGTTCGCCTGGTAGCCGTTGGGCGGGTAGACCTTGAGCCCGACGGCGCCCCACTCCGTCACCGCCTGCTCGAAGAGCGCGACGGCGCGCGGCCGCCGGGGGTCGTAGCTCGCCATCGCCCAGAGCTTCCCGGCGTGCTTCTGGACGACCTCCTGGGCGAGGCGGTTGAACTCCTCGGCCGGGAGCTGGTTGTCCTCGCCGGGCCCGTAGGCGAGGCCCCAGTCGAGCACCATGATGACCGAGGCGTCGATGCCGTAGTACTCCATCTCCTCGATGGCGACCCGGCCCGTCGCGTCCATCGTCGGCGACTGCTTGATGCGCTCGAGGACCTCCTCGACGGTGCGGTTGGTGCGGCGCGCAATCCCCTCGGCGCTGAACTTGGGAAGGTGGCTCGGGGGGAACCAGTCGTAGCCCCAGAGGTGCCGGTGGACATCGATCAGCTTGGTGGCCATGCGCTGCTCCTCCTCCGCTGGGAACGCCGCCGCGGATCACGGCGGACCCCCCGGTCGAGTGGCCCCCGGGAGCTTAGGCGGGGCGGGCGCGCGCACGCAACGGCCGGGTGGGAGGCCGCAACGGTCGCCGGGACGGCGCGCCAGACGAGGACGGCGCCCCGCCGGGGGCGCGGCCCTCGCGAAAGACGGACGGTGCGCGGCGCGGCCGGCTCGCGCTAGTAGAGGCGCTCCGCCTCCTCGGTCTTGACGGGGCCGCTGTATGCGGCCTCGCGCTTCTCGACGAAGGCCTGCATCCCCTCCATGCGGTCGCTCTCGGACTTCACCTGGGCGATCGCCTTGAGCTGGTTCTCGCGCCGGCGCTCGTAGTAGCCCTCCGGCCTGAGGTTGCCGGAGCGGCGCTGCAGATCCACCGAGCCCTGCTTGAGGTGCCGGATCGAGTCCGGACCCATGCGCGCCGACGCCTCGGCGACCTCGATCGCCTTCTCCAGCACCTGGTCCTTCGGCACCACGTAGTTCGCGAAGCCCCAGCGGTGGCACTCCTCAGCCGTCAGGCGTCGGTCGGTCATCGTCAGCTCGCGCGCGATCATCGGGGGCAGGAAGGTGTTCATCGAGTTCATCCCGCCGACGTTGATCTTCGCGTGCAGGTCGGCGATGTAGGTGTCGTCGGACATCACCACCATGTCGGCCATGATCGCGACCTCGAGGCCGCCGCCCACGGCGGCGCCGTTGAGCGCGGCGACCAGGGGCTTGAAGACGTCGTAGTGGTTGCACTGCGTGGCGAACATGATGTGGGCGGGGTCGTCGATCGGGCGCAGGGCGCTGGAGTCCCTCTCGCCGTACGTGGAGACGAACTCCTTGATGTCGCGCCCGGCGCAGAAGAAGCGCCCGTTGCCGGTGATCACGGCGGCCCGGATCTCGTCGTTGTTGTTGATCTCGTCCCAGCACGCGACGACGTCTCGATGCATCGCCGTGTTGAGCGAGTTGGCCGCCTCGGGCCGGTTCATCGTGACGATCGCGATCTCACCGCGCCTCTCGAAAGTCGCCGCCTCGAGATCGCCCAGGTCGAGCCCGAGTTCGCGGACCAGGTCCTTGCCAAACTGCATCTTGCCCCCTCGTGACCGTCGCGCGCTCCCGGCCGGCGCGTCGCGCGCATCATAGCCGAAGCGCCCCCGCGGCGCGCCGGCCGCGCGGGCACAGAAAACGGGCCGGGGCGTCTGCCCCGGCCCGTTCCGGTGCCGCGAATTGAGAGGGCGGCTACTCGGCCTTGACGGGCCGCTCGTACTGCGACTCGCGCTTCTCGACGAAGGCCTTCATCCCCTCCATGCGGTCGTGGTCCCCGGCGGTCTCCGCCATCTGCGCGCGGACGGTCCGCCGTCGCTCCTCGAGGCGCTCCGGCCCGGCAATGTTCCCCGAGGCGAGCTGGAGATCGATCGAGCCCTGCTTCAGGCGCTGGATCGAGTCCGGGCCCATGCGCGCCGTCGCCTCGGCGACCTCGATCGCCTTCTCGAGGACCTGGTCCTTCGGCACGACGTAGTTGGCGAAGCCCCACATGTGGCACTCCTGCGCCGTGAAGCGCCGGTCCGTCATGGTGAGCTCGCGGGCGATCATCGGCGGCATGAAGGTGTTCATCGAGACCATGCCGCCCACGTTGATCTTCGCGTGCAGGTCGGCGATGTAGGCATCCTCCGCCATCACGATCATGTCGCACATGATCGCGACCTCGAGGCCGCCGCCGACCGCGGAGCCGTTGAGCGCGCCGATCAGCGGCTTGCGGACGTGGTAGTGGTTGGCGAGCACGCCGAACATCTCGTGGTCCGGGTCGTCGATCGGGCGAAGCGCCTGCGCCTCGCCGGCGCCGTAGGTGCCGACGAACTCCTTGATGTCGCGGCCGGCGCAGAAGAAGCGGCCGGAGCCGGTGACGACCCCCGCCCGGATCTCGTCGTTGCGGTTGATCTCGTCCCAGCAGGCGACGATGTCGCGGTGGATCGCGGTGTTGAGCGAGTTGAGCGCCTCCGGCCGGTTGAGCGTGACCACCGCGATGTTGCCGCGCAGCTCGAAGATGCCGGATTCCATGTTGCTCAGATCGACGCCGTACAGAGCCATATACCCCCCTTTGCGGCCCGCGTCGGGCCCGCTCCCCCTACTTCTGCGGCGCACCCGGAGGCCCGGGTCGACGCCTTCTGCCACCGCGGCCGGACGAGAGCGGGCACCGCTCGCCGATGGACGGCACCCCCGCCGGCCCCGGATGGCCGGATACTATCACTCAAGCGGTGCTCTCACCACGGCATCGATCGTCCGCAGCCGATCCTCGGGCGTCTCGCCGAGGCTCCCCCCGGAGGCGACGATGACGTGGTCGGCCACCCCCACGTAGCGCTTCGTGAGCTCCTCGCGCACCTCGTCGGCGGGGCCGGTGATGGCGATGCGATCGATGACGTCGTCTCCTATCAACCGCGAGGCGCGGTCGAGGTCGCGATCGGTGAGCACGGCCTTGCGGATCGCCTCGTAGCGATCGCCGATGCCGTAGTACTCCAGGATCCCCTGGTAGCTCTTGGTCGAGAGGTAGTTGGCGATGGTCTGCCCCGCCAGATGGCGCGCGATCTTCTTGTCCGGATGGACGACCGTCGTCGCCCAGACGCCGAACTCGAACGGCGCGTCGTAGCCGCTCTTCGCGCGGCCGGCGTCGATGTTCGGCCGCACCACGTCCCGCAGGTAGTCCGAGCCGACCGTCGGGTGGCCGCAGAGGCCGTCCGCAACCTCGCCGGCGAAGCGCTGCATGTTCTCGTTGACGGCGGCGATCCAGATCGGGATCGGCCGGATCACGGCGCGGTCGGAGCGGACGGCGCGGATACCGCGGATCCGGTAGTACTCGTCCTCCCAGCGGAAGGTCTCGCCCGCCTCCACCGACGACCAGAAGGACCTGACCATCGAGATCACCGAGCGCAGCCGGTGGATGGGCCGGGGCACGTCGATCCCGTACTGGTACATGTTCTGGAGCTTGGTGCCGGTCGCGATCCCGAGGATGACGCCGCGATCGGTCAGCGCGTTCATCGTCAGGTAGGACGAGGCGACCGTGACGGGGTTGCGCAGGAAGGCGCGGAGGATGCCGGAGCCGACGCGGATCCCGGGGGCGGCGGCGCACATCGCCGACATGTGCACGATGCCGTCGGAGGCGGGATTGTCGTCGGTCCAGGCGGAGTCGAAGCCCGCCTCCTGCGCCTTCCTGGCGTAGACGCCGCGCAGCTTCGAGCCCGGCACGGCGGCCAGCGTCACCCCGTAGTTCATCTCGCTCTCCTCACCCCGCTCCGAGGCGCCGGCGGACGCTGCCGCCCCTCACGCGCCGCTCACCGTCGCTCGCGATACCCGCGTCGCTCCGCCCCTAGGAGCGGGTCGGCCGGAAGCCGAGCTCGGCGCCGACGAGCGGCCTGTCGCCAACAGCGCCCGCGCGCTCCAGCTCGGCGATCTCCGCCTCGCCCTTCCCGAGCAGCTCCGCGAATACGTACCGGTTGTCCTCGCCCATCTCGGCCGGCGGATGGGTGATCG
Organism: Chloroflexota bacterium; assembly: GCA_009843585.1. Taxonomy (GTDB): domain Bacteria; phylum Chloroflexota; class Dehalococcoidia; order UBA2979; family UBA2979; genus VYDC01. The sequence goes on from VYDC01000172.1 coordinate 4,548, forward strand.
GAGGGCGCCGGCCGTTGACGAGCCAGGGCGCACTGTACACGGGGTAGGTGCCGAGATCATCGCGGTAGAGCCACTGCAGGAAGCCGCGGGCGGCGAGCACCGGGTCGGCGTCGATGTCGCGGGGGCGCGTCACGCGCTGGCAGGAAACGCCCCGTGGCCGGAGCTGCTGCTCGAGCGTGGAGGGCTCGCGCTCGAGGCAGAGCCCCGCGAGCAGCGCGTCGAGCGCCTGCGGATCCCGGGCATCCGCTGAGGGCGCGCCGAGCTCCTCGAGCCCGGCCACGAGCGTCTCGCGCTGGGCGTCGTCGCCACACGAGATGGCGACCCAGGCGTTCTCGCCGGCGCAGCGGTAGATGGCGTGGGGCCAGCGCCCCGGCACGCCGCGCCCATCGAAGCCGACGCCGGCCTCCGTCGGGATCCCGAGCTGCGACTCGAGCAGCGTCTCCGCCGAGTAGGTCGTGCACGTCTCGACGCAGGAGACATCGACCTGCACGGAGCGGCCCGTGCTCTCCCGGGCGCGCAGTCCCTGGACGACGTGGAAGGCGAAGGCGATGCCGTTCACCGGATCGCCGTAGGCGCCGAGCGGGGCGGAGCCCTCTCCCTCGTAGCCCGTCCCGACGAAGAGCCCGGCGAACGCCGCCTGTCCGTCGCCGAAGAGCCGCCACCCGCCGCGGGGCCCGTCCTCGCCGTAGCCCGAGAGCGTCGCGAAGACGATCCGGGGGTTGAGGGCGCGCAGCCGCTCGAAGGAGATGTTCTGCCGCTCGCGCGTCCCCTGCGACATGTTCGTCACCACGACGTCCGAGCGCGCGACGAGCTCCTCGAGCAGGCGCTGGCCCTCGGGCCGCGTCAGCTCGACGCCGGCCGAGAGCTTGTTGCGGGCGAGCCCCAGCCACATCACGTAGCGATCCCACGGCTTCTCCCCGGGATCGTGGCGCGGGTAGCTCGCGTGCGGGCGCGGCGGGTCGGTGAAGCCCCGCAGCATGTCCATCCACTCGAGGCCCTCGAGCTTGATCACCTCCGCGCCCAGGTCGCCGAGCATCGTCGCGCCCTTCGGCGCGGCCCAGGTGTTGGTGAGATCCAGCACGCGCACGCCGGCCAGGGGGAGGAGCGGATCGCGCCATCGGCGCTCCCCGCCCGCCGCGCCCCGCCGGCGCGCCCAGG
>VYDC01000008.1 GCA_009843585.1 Chloroflexota bacterium
GATGGCGACGGAGGTGCCGACGGGCATGCTGGCGCCGACTCCCGCGGGGGAACTCGAGATAGGCCGGTGGCTCGCCCTCAGGGAGAGCCTGGCGGAGTCCCCGCCGACCGGCGCCCGGGACCACTCGGAGCCGATGCTGGCGTACGCCGTCGCGCTGGGCGTGGCCGAGCCGTGGCTCGAGACGGCGGCCCCTGCTCCGCCGTGGTTCGGAGCGGGCGGGGCGGCCCCCCTGCCCGCTGCCGACCGGGACGAGGCCTACCGCGCGTTCATCCACTCGCAGTGGTGGGGCCTCCCCGGACGGTCGGACGAGGCGGCGGCGGCGGCGGCGGGGCCCGCCTACGAGCTGGAACTCGAGCTGCTCGGACCGGAGCCGCCCGGGACCGGGCCCGCCGCACACCGCGAGGCCGCGGACGCGCGCGGAGAGGCGGCGCGCGAAATGGAGGCGCCGAGCACGCCTTCCGGGGCTGCGGGAGGCGTGCCGCCCGCGGAGCATTCGGCGCGGCGGCATGAGGCGCCGGGTGAGGAGGCGGGCGGCGGCGGCTGCCTCCGCGGCTGCCTCACGTGGGTGGCGGGCGCCGCGGGCGCCGGGGCGCTGGTCCTGGTCATCCTGCTCGCCCTCGACGTGGTCTCCCCCCGCGAGAAGCCGTGTCCGCTGGACTCTCCCCCGATCCCGACGCCCGCGCAGATCGCGGTGGCCGGGGACCTCTTCCGCGATCAGTGCGTGGCGGTGAGGGGCACGCTCGTCTCCCGGGGCTCCGGCGAGCTGCTGCTGGAGGTGGAGCGGGGGGAGTACGTGCAGGGGGTGATCGTCCGCGACCTCGCGGCGGTGCTGGACGCGATCGCCCCGGGCCGCGTGGTGACCCTGGGCGGGTGGCTCCGGGTGGAGGAGGACGGGACGTACGCGGTTGACTTCATTCCGGACCGCGGATCGGACCGCTGGTGGTGGCAGAACCTCCGCGACAACCTCGAGGCGCTCTTCTAGCGGGACCGGCGGCGGCGCCCGCATCGTCCGCCGCGCTCACGGCCCGCTCACGATCCGCTCACGATCCGCTCAGCCGGCCCCCCGGACGGGTCGCACCCGGCGAGGCGACCGGCCGGAGCGCCGTCGCCCACCACCCGGAGCCCGGCCGCCGCCGCCGTGCGCCCGAGCGGCGCGCGGGACCCGGGGCGGTCGCGTGATTGATCTCTGACCGATTCCTGAGCACCCCGGCTCGTAGCCTCCCCCGCGCAACACGTGCGTCTGTCGGTCGCGCCGCTCCTGAGGGGAGCAGAAGGCCGACGCGGACCGCTCATCCGGGACGCCCGCCAAGGAGCAGGCGTCGAAGCGAGCGTGCAGGGACTGGCCGGTGAGGGGACGAGGGAGGAGGTGCGCGAGCAGGAGACCAGCCGGACGTGGGAGCGGCCCGGTCGACGGGCGGAGGGAGCAGCGGCAGGCAGGAGCGATCTGAGGAGTGAGCCCGCGAGCGGGCGCACTCGAGACGAGCGACGGGCGGTCACGACCCCGCGGGAGCGCGTCCCGGGGAAGTCGCGGCGCCCGATCGGACGGCCCCGCACGGCCCCAGCGCCGCGGGGCTTCTTCGTGGGCGGAGAGCCCGACCGCGCGACGGGAGAACCGATGAGGAAGGACGCCGCGTGCCGCCCGCGCGGGCCAGCGGCATGCGGCCGACCGGCTGCATACGAGCGAGCGATGAGCGCCCCGCCCGCGTGAGCGGGGCAAGCACCTGAAGGGAGAGCGAGATGGCCGGCAGGAGGAGGCGACCGGCGAGGCGGCTCTGGCGGCGCTGGGCAGCGCTGTGGAGCCGGGGCGTCCGGCGGTCGAGGGTCGTGGGCCGGGCGGCGGGGGCGCGGCTGCGCCCGTGGCGTCCGGCGGTCGAGGTCGACGTCGCGGGGAAGCGCGGGCGCAGGCTCCGCCGGGCGATCGCGCGCGCGGCGCGGAGCCACCTGCGCGCGCTCCGCGTGACGCCGCCCGTGCACCTGCTCGTGGTGGTGCAGCGCACGGTCGCGCTCGAGGGACGCCCGCACGCGTCGCTGCTCCAGGTCTTCGAGGAAGGCGCGGGCCCGAGGCGGCACGTGCTCTTCCTCGCTGCCTCGGCGGGCGACCGGACGCTCGGAGACGCCGAGGTCGTGGCGGCTCTCAGGCACCAGCTGCAGCACGTCGTCGCGGCGGAGCTCGGCGCGCCGGTGAACGCGGCGGCCGAGCCGGTGGCCGGCCGGGCCGGGACCGACCCCGCCCCGCCGCCGCCCGAGCAGCCGGAGCCGTCGCCGCTCGACGAGCTCGCGGCGGCCCCGGCCGCCTTCGGAGGCCTCAACGGCGGCCTCCCGGTCCCGGCGGAGAGGACGGAACGGTCATGACCCGCCGGATCGTGCTCACGAGCCTCAGCGAGCTGGACGCGGTCCGCGAGCTCTTCGAGGACCGCGGAGCGGTGCCGGAGGAGCGGGCGCTCGTGCCGGTGATCCGGGGCGGCGGAACGGCGGAGCGAGAGGCGCTCGCCGAGGCGGCGCGGCGGGCGGGCGAGGAGCTCGATCGCCTGATCGCCGGAGACGACGAGCGCCGGGCAGAGGCCGGGCGCGCCCTCGGCCGCCTGCGCGAAGCCGCCTCGGAGCTCGAGCGCCTGCGCCGGACGGCGCACGAGATGGGCGAGGCGGCGGAGCGCGCCGCCTCGCTCGCGGAGTCGGCCCTCGAGCGCTCGGCCGGCCTCAGGGCGCAGCGCGTCGCCGGGACGGCGGGGCGTCTCCGCACCCAGGCCGAGGCCCACGCGGCCGCCCTGGAGCGCGAGGCCCGGGCGCTCTCGGGGCGCGAGGACGTCGCGAGGCTGCTGGCGGAGGAGAGGAGAGAGGAGCAGGCGGTGGAGATGCGAGAGGAGCTGGCGCTGGCCGGGAGGCACCTGGACGGCGGCAGGAACGACGAGGCCCGGCGGCTGCTGGCGGACCTCGAGGGCAGGGTCGGCGGCGAGCCGGAGCTCGGGGAGGCGTTCGAGACGCTCAGGCGCCGCGAGCGGGCCGCCGCTCTCCGCGCGGCGGAGGAGGCGCTGGGAGAGGCGCGCCGGCTGCACCGGCGCGAGCCGGCGCGGGCCATAGACCTCATCGAGGCGGTCGAGCTTCAGGGCCTGCCCGAGGACGTGGTTCGGCACCTCTACGGCTGCTGGCTCACGGCCTGCGGGCGGCTCGGGCTGCTCGCCGCCATCCACTACCGCGCCGGCTTCGCGCGCGGCGCCGTGCTGATCCCCACGGAGGACGGGCGCTGGGAGGTCGTCTCGGCGCTCGGCCTCAGGCGCTGGGAGCGCGGCCGCACGTTCCCGCCGCGGGCGCTGCGCGGAGCGCGCCCGCTCGCCTAACCCCGACCGACGACCCGAACGAGCGAGGTGAGGGACCGCCCCCGGGGCGGTCCCTCCCTCTGTCCGCCGTCGCCCGGCGTACGGCGCCGACCGGCGGACCGCGCGCTCAGAACGATGGAGAGGAGAGGGAGATGAGGATCAGAAGAGGGCGTCGCCGCCGGGGGGCGCCGCGCGCCGACCGGCGGCAGGGCCGCCGGGGCCGCCCCGAGCCGGCCGGGCCGGGGCCGCGCCCGTCAGGGCCGCCCCGGGGCGGGTGAGCGTGTTCGACACCGAGGCGATCCGGGCGGCACATCCGATCGCGAGGGCGGTCGAGGGCGCCGGAGTCGAGCTCCGGAGCTCGGGCCGCCACCTGGTCGGCCTCTGCCCGTTCCACGACGACCGCAGGCCGAGCCTGCTGGTCTACCCCAGCTCAAAGAGCTGGTATTGCTTCAGCTGCGACACCGGCGGCGACGTCATCGACTTCGTCGGCCGGATGAACGGCACCGGGTTCCGGGAGACGGCGGCGCGGCTCGCGGCGAGCGCCGGCGTGGATCCGGTGCCGCGGACGGCCGCGCGGCCCCCGCACAGGCCTCCGGCCCCGGCTCTGGACGAGGCGGCGGCGGGGGTCATCGAGGAGGCCTGCTCCCTCTACGCGGAGCAGCGCGGGCGGAGCCGCAAGGCCCGCTCGTACCTGAAGCGCCGCGGCATCGACGAGGACACCGCCTCGCGCCTCCGCGTCGGGTTCGCATCCGGCGGGCTCGCGAGGCGCCTCCGCTCGAGGGGGCTGGATCCGGCCGCGGCGCGCCGCGTCGGGCTGCTTCAGGGCGACCGCGAGACGCTCTCCCGGCGCATCGTCATCCCCGACCTGGACGCGTCCGGCCGGGCGACCTGGCTGACCGCGCGCTCCCTGGCAGGCCGGGAGCCGCGCTACCTCAACCTCAGCCTCCCGTCGCCCCTGCTCGGCCTCGTCCGCGTGCGCGCGGCGGGGGCCCGCGCGCTGCTCCTGACCGAGGGGCCCTTCGACTGGCTGACCGCGTGCTCGTGGCAGCTCCACGCCGCGGCGTCGCTCGGCACCCACGTCTCGCGGGAGGCGCTCTCCGCGCTCCGCTCCTTCCGGCGCGTCTACCTCGCGCTCGACGCCGACGACCCCGGTCGTCGCGCCTCGGCCCGCCTCCGCTCCGAGCTCGGGGCGCGGGCCGTCGTCGTGGGGCTCCCACAGGGAGCGCACGACCTCAGCGAACTCGGAGCCCGGCCCGATGGGCGCCGGGCGTTCCTTGCGTCGCTCCAGCAGGCACGCGCAGGAGAGCAGGAACCATGGACGAGAGCACGAGACACAGTCCGCCGCGGCCGGGCCGCCTGAGCCGCGCCGCGCTGGGACGGCTCAGGCAACCGCTGGCCCCGGAGCTGGTGTCGGAGCGCACGACGGAGCACGGCGAGGTGCTCCGCTACATCGAGGGCTGGCGGGCCATCGAGCAGGCGAACGCCGTCTTCGGGCCGGACCGCTGGGGCGCCGAGCTCGTCGGCGAGGTCGGCTCCCGTCCGGCCCCGGCTGCGGACGGCGACGGCGCCGTCCTCTACACCGCGACCGTGCGGGTCACCGCCTGGGGCTGCCTCCCGCACAGCGACGTCGGCACGGCCGTCGCCGAGGGAGGCTCGGCGGACGCGCACGCGGCGGCGGTGAAGGCCGCGGCGACCGACGCCCTCAAGCGCGCGCTCCGGCACTTCGGGGCGCGCTTCGGGAACGGCCTCGCGAGCGGGCCCGCCGTCGGGGCTCCGGGCGCGCGGCCCGAGGAGCTCCGGCGGCGCGTGCTCGAGATCGCCCGGAGCGCGGGCTCGGACGAGGCCCGCACCGAGAGCTGGGTCGAGCGGCGCTACGGGCGCCCGCTCGCAGAGCTCGACGCGGAGGCGCTGCTCGCCTGCGTCGACGCGCTCTCTCGCGGACTCCACCGCCGCGACGGCTCGCGGGCGGCCTGACCGCAGGTGGCCCGCACCTACAGCCGGGTCGTGGAGACGCGCCACGGCCGCTACGACGTCGCCCGGATACCGCTGCCCGAGTGCCCGATCCCAGGCTTCCGGGCGAGCCTCATCCAGGCCGTCCACGCGGATCGCCCGCCCCGGCGGGCTATACGCCTCACGCTCTACGAGCGGGCGGACCCGCCCCGCGGCGAGGCCTCCCGTGCGGCGTAGGGAGCCCCGCGGCCAGAGCGACCCGTACAGCGAGATCGCCGGCCGCATCATCGCCGCGCTGGAGCGCGGCACCGTGCCCT
>VYDC01000088.1 GCA_009843585.1 Chloroflexota bacterium
CCCCTCTCCTCCGCATCGACCCCGAGGTCGGGCGAAGGCGCGCCCGCGAGCTCTCCGAGCTCCGCGGCGGGCGCGACCAGGCGGCCGCCGCCTCCTCCCTCGACGCCGTCCGCTCGGCGGCCCGCGGCAGCGAGAACATCCTGCCGGTGCTCGTTCAGGCCTTCGAGGAGTACGTGACGCTGGGCGAGGTCTGCGGCGTGCTCCGGGAGGAGTGGTCGGAGCACCGCGAGGCGCTCACGATCTGATGGCCGGCGACCGATGACCCCCTCCGCCGCCCCGGGCGGGACGCCGCCGAGCCCCCTCGACGAGCTGCTCGCGGAGAACGACCGCGCCCGCGCGGATCTGCTCGCCGCCCTCGACGCGCTGCCGGCTGCGCGACTCGCCGAGCGCTGGTACGGGGAGTGGTCGCTGCGCGACATCGTGGCCCACCTCGCGGTGTGGCAGGAGGGCTGCGCCGTCGCGCTCGAGTCGCTCGCACGCGGCGAGCCGCCGAGCATCCCCGGCTACGACCCGGCCGCCGGCGGCGAGTCCTTCAACCAGGCGCGCGCCGCCGAGCACCGGGACGACAGCTGGGAGCAGGTGATGGGGCTGCTCGCCGCCGCGCGCACGCGCCACGACGCGGCCGTCCGCGCGCTCGGCGGCGCGGTCGAGCCGGAGCGCTACCAGGAGGGCCGCACGGCCTACCGCCTGGCGGCGATGCCTGGCGACCACGACCGCGGCCATGCCGAGCCGATCCGGGAGTGGCGGCGGGAGCAGGGTCTGTGATGCGGTCGGCGCGCCGCGGCCGCGGCGACGGTCGATGATCGATCTCCTGCACCACGTCGGGATCGTCGTGAACGACGCGGATCGGGCGCTCTCCTTCTACCGGGACGTCGTCGGCCTCCCCGTCGTCGCTGACTCCGTGCTCGACGATCAGGGCGTGCGCGCGATCCTGCTCGCGGTCGGCGAGAACGAGCTCGAGATCCTCTCGCCGACCCGCAGCGACACCGGCGTCGCTCGCTTCCTGGAGAGCCGCGGCGAGACGCTGCACCATCTCTGCTTCCGCACCGACGACATCGCGCGCGAGATCGCCCGCCTCGACGAGGCCGGCGTGGAGCTCGTCGACCGCGAGCCGCGTGAGGGGCTCGCCGGCCGCGTCGCCTTCCTCCACCCGCGCGCGATGCGCGGCGTTCTCGTGGAGCTCGCCGAGCCGCCCCCGGGCGGGGAGGAGCGCGACCAGAAGGGCTTCGATCACCTCTCCGTCCGCACCCGGGACCTGGATGAGGCGGCCCTCCTCTGGCGGGAGGTCCTCGGGCTCGGGGTCGCCCGGCGCGTCGAGGTCGAGGAGGCCGGGATGGTCGTCGGGCAGGTGCCCGTGGGTCGCTGCCGCATCGACCTGGTGGCGCCGTCCCGCCCCGACGCGCCCTACGCCCTCGAGCTCGAGCGGCTCGGCGAAGGGGCCGAGCCCCGGGTCGCGCTCGAGGTGGAGGACCTCGCCGGCGAGGCCGCCCGGCTCCGCGCGGCGGGAGTGGCGCTGGACGACGCCGCTCAGGCGGCGACGCCGGGCGCGCGGGTCGCGGCGATACCGGCCGAGCGGGCCTTCGGTGTCGCCGTCGAGCTCACGGCGTACGATCGTCCCGGTCCGGGGACGGAGGGCTGAATGACGGAGGGAGCCGAGCAGGAGCGCCGCATCCGCGTCCTGATAGCCAAACCCGGCCTCGACGGCCACGACCGCGGCGCCAAGGTCGTCGCCGCCTCGCTGCGCGACGCGGGCATGGAGGTGATCTACACGGGGATCCGGCAGACGCCGCAGATGATCGCGGAGGCGGCGCTGCAGGAGGACGTCGACGTGGTGGGGCTCTCGATCCTCTCCGGGGCGCACCTGGAGCTCTTCCCGCGCGTCGTCGAGGCGCTCGGCGAGCGCGGGATCGGACCCGACGACGTCCTGCTCTTCTGCGGCGGCATCATCCCGCGCGCGGACTGGGAGGCGGTGCGGGAGCTCGGCTTCCGGGGCGTCTTCGGGCCCGGAACCGACACCAGGGAGATCGCCACGTTCATCCGCGAGCAGCTCCCGACGCTCCCGGCGCGCGTCCTCTAGCGGCGGTCGCGGGGAGAGGGCGGCTCGGGGTGACGGCCCGCTCGGCGGAGCAGACGGCCACCGCGCTCTCGGCCGGCGTGGAGAGCGGCGACCGGCGCGCGCTGGCGCGCGCCATCACGCATGTCGAGCGCGACGATGCGACGGGCCGCGCCCTGCTCGCCGCGCTCTACCCGCGCACGGGGCGGGCGCAGACCGTCGGCGTCACCGGGTCGGCCGGGGTCGGGAAGTCCACGCTCGTCGCGCGCCTGGCGGCGGAGCAGCGCCGCCGCGGCCGCCTCGTCGGCATCGTCGCCGTGGATCCCTCCTCCCCGTTCTCGCGCGGCGCCCTGCTGGGAGACCGCATCCGCATGCAGGAGCTGACCGCCGATCCCGGGGTCTTCCTCCGGTCGATGGCCTCCCGCGGCCACCTGGGCGGGCTCGCCGAGTCGGCATCCGGCGTCGTCGACGTGCTCGATGCGGGTGGCTACGACGTCGTGATCGTGGAGACGGTGGGCGCGGGGCAGGACGAGGTGGAGATCGCCTCGGCCACGCAGAGCACGGTGCTCGTGACGAGCCCCCAGGCAGGCGACGAGATCCAGTCGATGAAGGCCGGGCTGATGGAGGTCGCCCAGCTCCTGGTCGTGAACAAGGCCGACCTCGCCGGCGCCGACACCGCGGTCCAGCAGCTGCTCTCACTGCTCGCGATCGCCGCGCCGCGCGCGTGGGAGCCCCCGGTCCTGAAGGTCGTCGCGCGCTCGGGCGAGGGAGTCGAGCAGCTCGCCGATCGAATCGACGACCACCAGCGCCACGTGCGCGACTCCCGCCACGCGGGGCCGGAGCGCCGGGCGCTCGTGGAGGCGCAGCTCACCACGCTCGCGACCGCGGCGCTCTCGCGGCGAGCGCTCGGCGAGGCCCGGCGCTCGGGCGTGCTCGCGCGGCTCGTGGGCGAGGTCGCCGACCGCCGCCTCGATCCCCGCTCGGCCGCCGACGAGCTGCTCGCCGCCATCGGCGCCGGCGCCGACGACGGCCCGGGGCGCCCGTCCCCCTGAGCCGGCGCCCCGGGGCGTGCCCGCGGGATCGCCCGTAGACTGGCCCCATGCCTCAGAGGGTGCGTGTCGTCTTCCGCAAGCGCGGCGTGCTGCAGTGGGTCTCGCACCTCGACACGATGCGTGCCTGGGAGCGCACGCTCAGGCGCGCCGGCCTGCCGCTCGCGTACACCCAGGGTTTCTCGCCGCACCCGCGCATCGCTCTGGCGGCTCCGCTCCCGGTCGGCTTCGAGGGCGAGCGGGAGTTGATGGACGTCTGGCTCGACCCGGCGCTCGACCCGGCCCTGGTTCAGGGACGCATCGAGCCGAAGCTCCCCCCGGGCCTCGAGATCGTCGAGGTCGAGGAGGTGGCGGAGCGCCTCCCCTCGCTGCAGTCCCTTCTGCGGACCGCGTGCTACCGCGTCAGCTACCACCGCGCCGCGGTCGACCCCTCCGCTCTCGAGGCCCGGCTCGCCGACTTCCTGGCGCTCGAGAGCCTCTCGTGGGAGGAGCGCCGCGGCGACAAGTCGCGCACCGTGGACGTGCGGGAGGGCGTGCTCGAGGCGGCGCTCTCGACGGAGTCGGCGCCGGGGGGCCGCTCCGAGCGGGAGGGAATCGTGGTCCTCACCCTGCGACTCTCGCTCGATGAGGGCCGGGGCGTGCGCGCCCAGTCCGTGGTAGAGGCGCTCGGCCTGGAGGCGGAGCCGTTCTCGATGGTCCGCACCGAGCTCGAGCTCGAGCGCCCGCGCATAGCGCTCGGCGCCTGGCGGGCGCGCGGACGCCACGAGGAGTGATCACCCTGCGCCCGCGTCGTCTCGCGGCCGGCTCCATCCCGCCGGCGCCCGGTGCCACGCGGTGAGCGAGCCCCCGCCCCGAACGCTGCTGCTGCTGCTGCGCCACGGGGAGACCGACCGCAACGCCGCGGGGCGCTCGCAGGGCCGCGACGACCCCCCGCTCAACGCGCGCGGGCGCCAGCAGGCCGGCGAGGCGGCGCGGGCGCTCGCACCGCTCAGGCCGGCCGCCGTCTACAGCTCCGATGCCTCGCGGGCGCGCGACACGGCCGCCGCCGTCGCCGTCGCCTGCGGCCTCGAGGCGCGCGTCGACCCGCGGCTCGCCGAGCTCGACCACGGCGAGCTCGACGGGCTGACCGGCGCAGAGCTGCGCGAGCGCTACCCGGAGCTGCTCGAGGTCTGGCGCGGGCCCGGCGGCCCCTCGCTCGTCCTGCCCGGCGGCGAATCGCTGGAGCAGTCGCGCGCGCGCATGGTCGCGGCCGCGACGGAGATCGGAGAGCGCCACGGCGGGGAGAGCGTCGTCGTCGTCTCGCACAACCTGGCGCTGCGGACGCTCGCCTGCGAGGCGCTGGGGGCGCCGCTGACCGCGGCGAGGCGGCTGCGGCTCGACCTCTGCTCGCTGACGATCGTCGAGCTGCGCCCGGGAGAGCCGTGGGCGGTCGTTGCGCTCAACCGGACGTGTGATGCCGGGCTCTCCGCCGTCGCCGCGCGTTGAGCCATTCCGGCGGACTCTGTTACGTTGCTAGTGGCGGCGGGGTGCGGAGCTGCGATGCCGCTTCCCCTTCCGCGCGTCCGCTTCGGCCCGACGCACATGGTCCTCGCCGTGGCGATGCTCCTCGTCTCGCTGTTCGCCTACGCCGCCGTCCAGAGCGCCGCCCGCAGTCACGGCCTCGCCGAGGAGCGATACCGGCTCGAACTCGAGCTGTGGGAGCTCCACCGGCAGCGCGCGGAGCTGGAGGGGCTCGCCGAGTACTTGCGCTCCGACGAGTACCTCGAGGGAGTCGCGCGCCAGCAGCTCGGTCTCGCCCGGGAGGGGGAGATATCGGTGCTCGTTGACGCCCCCGATCCGGGCGACACGGGCCGCGAGCCGGGCGAGCGCTGGTGGGAGGAGCGCTTCGGGCGCTAGGCGCGACGCCGGACGCGGACCCCCGCCGGGGAGTGGCACGGCCTCGCGGCGGCATCCGCTCAGGCGACGGGAGGTGCAGATGCCCCGCACCCCGGAGAGCTCGGCCGCCCTCTCTCGCCGTGAGCGCTGACTCCCTCGCCCGCAGCCGCGCCACCGGCGCCTTCGAGCGCCGGGTGGAGCGCTCGCTCGGTCGGATCGCGCCGCGCGCCGCGCCCGTGGTCGTCGCCTGCTCCGGCGGTCCTGACTCGAGCGCGGCCCTGGTCGCGGTCGTGCGCGCGGGGTGGCGCGTGCACGCGGCTCACTTCGATCACGGCCTCCGCCCCGCGGGGGAGGCCGAGGGGGACCGGGCCTGGGTCGAGCGGCTCGGTGCGCTCCTGGGCGTGCCCGTGCTCGCCGGCGCCGCGGAGGGGGCGGGGTCCGATGCCTCGGAGGCGGTCAGCCGCGAGGCGCGCTACCGCTGGCTCGCCCGCGCCCTGGCCGAATCCGGCGCCGTCTGCTGCGTCACCGGACACACCCGCGACGATCAGGCCGAGACGGTGCTGCTGCGGCTGGCGCGGGGGAGCGGGCTCGCCGG
>VYDC01000161.1:0-1689 GCA_009843585.1 Chloroflexota bacterium
CCTTCGACGCCTACGCGAACTTCGAGGAGCGCGGACGCGCCTTCTCAGACGCCGTCGCCGCGCTCCCGGGCTTCCTTCCGGCCGCCGCCGGCCCGGCCGGGCCGGGGGCCGAGAGATGAGCCGGCTCGCGCGCGTGGCGGCGGCGCGGCCGCTCGGGCGGCGCGCGTCGACTCAGCAGGAGGCGCCTCCCACGGAGGGGCAGGCCCGCCTGAAGCCGCACGCGCCCGACTACCCGCTCCTCACCGCCGCCGCGATGCTCGTCATCATCGGGCTGATCGCGGTCTACTCGTCGTCATTCGCGCTCGGGTTCCTGCAGTTCGACGACGCGCACTACTTCGCGAAGCGCCAGGCCGGGTGGGCCGCGCTCGGCCTGGCCGGAATGCTCGCGGCGATGCGGATCGACTACGGGGTCTGGCTGCGGCTCTCGCCGCTCCTGATGCTCGCCGCCCTCGTCGGCCTCTCAGCCGTGCTCGTGCCGGGACTGGGCATCGAGCAGAACGGGGCGCAGCGCTGGGTGCAGCTCGGGCCGCTCCCGTCCGTCCAGCCGAGCGAGTTCGCCAAGCTCGCCGTGACCCTCTACCTGGCCGCCTGGCTCGCGACGAAGGGCGACGCGGTGCGCTCGATCTCGCTCGGCGTCGTCCCCTTCGTCGGCATGGTGGGCATCGTCGGCGCGCTCGTCATGCTCGAGCCCGACCTGGGCACGGCCCTCATCATCGCGCTCATCACGGGCTCGCTCTTCTTCGTGGCCGGCGCGCGCCTCTGGCACGTGCTGATGCTCGGCGCCAGCGGGCTGCTCACGGCGATGCTCCTCATCACGACCGGCGGCTACCGCATGGACCGCATCCTCTCCTTCACCTCGGCGGAGGCCGATCCCGAGGGGGTCGGCTTCCAGACGCTGCAGCTCCTGGTCGCCTTCGGCTCCGGCGGCGTCTCCGGGCTCGGGCTCGGCGCCTCCCGCCAGAAGTTCTTCTTCGTCCCCGGATCGCACACCGACGGCGTGCTCGCGATCATCGGTGAAGAGCTGGGCCTGATCGGGGTCCTGGTCGTCGTCGCGCTGGTGGCGATGCTGCTGTGGCGGGGGCTCCTCGTCGCGCGCCGCGCCGCCGACCCGTTCGGCTCCCTGCTGGCGACGGGGATCGTCGCCTGGATCGGCTTCCAGGCGCTCATCAACGCCGGCGGCGTCACCCGGCTGATCCCCCTCACCGGGATCCCCTTCCCCTTCCTCTCCTCCGGGGGATCCTCGCTCACGATCACGCTGTTGGCGGTCGGCCTCCTGCTCTCGGTCTCGCGGCGGGCGCGGCTCGGGCCCCAGGCGGCGGTGACGGCGGCTCCCCGGGGCGCCGCGCCACGCCCGCGCCCGGGCGCCGCGCCCGCGCGCGCCGCCCCCGGGGGTGCGCGATGAGGTTCGTGCTCGCGGGCGGCGGGACCGGCGGGCATGCCTACCCGGCGATCGCCGTGGGCGAGGCCCTGCGCGGCTCACCGGGCGCCGAGCTCGTCTACTACGGGACGCCGGAGGGACCGGAACGCTCCATCGCCGAGCAGCACGGCATCCCCTTCCGACGGGTCCGGGCGTCGCAGCTCCGCGGCTCCCCCGTCCGGATGATCCACGGCGCCTGGAACCTGCTGCGCGGCAGCCCCGCGGCCACGCCGCCCCACCGACGCGACCGTCCGAGCGCCCGCATAGCGACC
>VYDC01000161.1:1699-5558 GCA_009843585.1 Chloroflexota bacterium
CCCCCATAGGGCACGCCGCGCACCGCAGCGGGATACCGCTCGTCGTCTTCCTCCCGGACGTGAAGCCGGGATGGGCGGTGCGCTTCCTCCAGCGCTACGCCGCGACCGTCGCCTGCAGCGTGCCGGGCTCGCTCCCGTCCCTGCGGGCGGAGTCGCGGGTGGTGACCGGCTACCCGGTGAGGCCGCAGTTTCAGGAGGCGACCAGGGAGGAGGGCATGCGCCGCTTCGGGCTCGCGCCCGACATCCCGACGCTGCTCGTCGCCGGCGGCTCGCTCGGCTCCCACCACCTGAACGCGGTGATCGCCGCCGCGCTCCCGGAGCTCCTCTCGCGTGCCCAGCTGGTGCACATCGCCGGCCCGGCGGAGGAGCCGTGGCTGGCGCGGGAGAGCGAGCGCCTCCCGGGCTGGCAGCGCGCCCGCTACCACCTCTTCGCCTACACGGAGGAGATCGCGTGGGCGATGGCGGCCGCCGATCTGGCGGTCACGCGCGGCGGCGCTTCGATCCTCGGCGAGCTGCCGGCGACCAGGCTTCCGGCGATCGTCGTCCCGGGTCGCTTCTCCGACCAGCACCGCAACGCCGCCTTCCTCTCCGAGCGCGGCGCCGCCCTGATGCTCCCGGAGCGTGAGGTCGACACGCTCCCCGCGCTCGTGGTCGGCCTGCTGAACGACGCGGCCGGGCGCGAGCGCATGGGGGAGGCGATGGGCACGCTGGCCCGCCCGCGCGCCGCCGCCCGTCTGGCGGCGCTGGTGCGGGAGGCGGCGGCATGATGGCGCGCCTGCTCCCCCGACGCCCGGGCGGCCGCGAGCGCGGAGACCCGTTCCCGAGGCGGGTGCACCTGGTCGGGGCCGGCGGCATCCACATCTCGGCGATCGCCGAGTTGCTGCTCGCCCGCGGGCACCTGGTGAGCGGCTCCGATCTCGCACCGAGCGCCATCACGCGCCGCCTGCAGCAGCTCGGAGCGACCATCTACTCAGGCCACGACGCCTCGCAGATCGGCAGCGCCGAGCTCGTCGTGGCGACGGCCGCCGCCGCCGAGGAGAACCCGGAGATCTCAGCCGCTCGCGCGCGGGGGATCCGGGTCGCGACTCGCGCCGAGACGGTGGCGCGCCTGGTGGCCGACCGCGATCTGCTCGCGGTCGCCGGCACCCACGGCAAGACGACGACCTCCACGCTGCTGGCGCTGATGCTGGTCAGGGGGGCGCTCGACCCGCTGGTCCTGCTCGGCGGCCAGTCCCGCGACCTCGCCGCCCTCGCGCCGCAGGGCGCGGTCGCGCACCCGGCTCCGGGCACCGCGCTCCGGGACGGCTCGGGCGCGCATGCCGTCGTCGAGGCCGACGAGTACGCCGGCGCGTTCCTCCACTACGAGCCCCGGGTCGCGGTCGTCACCAGCATCGAGCCCGATCACCTGGACTACTACGGGACCGAGGCGCGCCTCCGCGAGGCCTTCGCGGGCTTCGCCGCCCGGGTGGTCGACGGCGGCACGCTCGTTGTCTGCGCCGACGATCCCGGCTCGGCGGCGCTCGGCGCCGCCCGCGAGGCCGCGGGGTCCCGCGTCGAGGGCTACGGGATCGCGGAGGAGCGCGACGTCGCCTGGCGCGCGACCGCCCTGCGCCTGAACGACGACGGCGGCTACGACTTCGCCGTGCGCTGGAACGGACGCGATCTCGGCGCCCTCTCGCTGCGCGTCCCGGGCCGCCACAACGTGCTCAACGCCCTCGGCGCGCTCGCCGCCGCGATGCGCGCGGGCGTCGACTTCCACCGCGCCGCGGCCGCGGCCGGCGACTTCACCGGCGCGCACCGCCGCTTCGAGGGGCACGGCGACGTGACGCTCGAGGGCGACACGGTGACGCTCGTCGACGACTACGCCCACCACCCGACCGAGGTGCGGGCGACCGTGGCGGCTGCTCGCCAGAGGTACCCGGGACGGCGGCTCGTCGGCTGCTTCCAGCCCCACACCTTCTCGCGCTCGGCCTACCTGCTCGACGGCTTCCGCAGCTGCTTCGAGGGGCTGGCGCGCCTCTACCTGGTACCGACCTACGCCGCGCGCGAGCCGGCCTCCGCCGGCCTCGACGCGAGCGCGCTCGCGCACGAGATCGGGCGGCCGCGCGCTACCTACCTGGAGGACCTCGACTCCGGCGCCGACCGGATCGCCTCCGAGCTCGAGCCGGGCGACGTCTTCCTGACGCTGGGCGCGGGCCCCGTCGACCGGCTGCTGCCGATGGTGCGCGCCCGCCTGCTGGCGCGCGGGGCGACGCCGTGAGCCCGGGCGCGGGCCGCGACGGCCGGCTCCGGCTCGGCGTCCTCTTCGGCGGACGCACGCCGGAGCACGAGGTCTCCGTTATGTCCGCTCGCTCGATCCTCGAGGAGAGCGACAGCCGCCGCTTCGAGGCGGTGCCGCTGGGCATCACGCGCGGCGGGAGCTGGCTGACCCAGGAGGCCACGCGCGAGCGCCTCGCCCGCGGCGAGGGGTACAGCAGCCTGGGCGACGAGTCGGAGCCCGGCCTGCTGCGCTCCGCCCCGGCGCTCGCCGAGCTCGCCGCCGTCGACGTGGTCTTTCCGATCGTGCACGGGGTGACGGGGGAGGACGGGTTGCTGCAGGGGCTGCTCGAGCTCGCGGGGCTCCCCTACGTCGGCTCGGGCGTCGCCGCGAGCGCCCGGGGCATGGACAAGGCGCTCATGCGCGAGTCGTTCGGCGCCGCCGGGCTTCCCCAGCCGCGCCACCTGGTGCTGCGCGACCGCGAGCTCTCGGAGCAGACCTCCGGCGAGCGGGTCGGGCGCGAGATCGGCTTCCCCTGCTTCGTGAAGCCGGCGTCCGGGGGCTCCTCGGTCGGCGTGAGCCCGGTCGCGACCGCCTCCGAGCTCGACGGCGCCCTCCGGCTCGCCGCGCGCCACGATTCAGCCGTGCTCGTGGAGCGCGCCCTCACCGGGCGCGAGGTGGAGTGCGCCGTGCTCGGCAACGAGGATCCCCGGGCCTCCCCTCTCGGCGAGATCCGCGCGCCGGGCGGCTTCTACAGCTACCAGGCGAAGTACGAGGACGACTCCGCCGAACTCGTGGTGCCGGCGGAGGTGTCGGCCGCGGCGGCGCGGCTGGTGCAGCGGTACGCGATCGAGGCCTTCCGGGCCCTCGGCTGCGCGGGGCTCGCCCGCGTCGACTTCTTCGTCGACGAGGAGAGCGAGGCGGAGCCGCAGATCCACGTGCTCGAGCTGAACACCCTGCCCGGCTTCACCCCGATCTCGATGTTCCCCCGCCTCTGGCAGGAGGCCGGGCTCTCCTACGCGGAGCTGATCACGCGGCTGGTCGAACTCGCGCTCGAGCGACACGGCCGCTCCCGGGGGGAGGGGACCGGTGGCTAGGGGCCCTCGCCTCCCGCTGCCCTGGCCCGGCCGCGGCCGCAGGGAGCGCCGGGCTCTCCGGGGCCGGGCGCCCCGGGAGGCCCGCCGACCCGCCGCGCGGGCGGACCGGCCCGACGCGGCCGGCCGCTTCATGGTGGGCCGGGCACCCGCTCCGCCGGCCCCGCGCCGGCGGCGGCTCGCGTGGCTCACGTGGCGGCGGCTCGCCCTGGGGGCGGCGGCGCTCCTGCTGCTTCCCGCCGCCGGCGCCGGCGCCGTGCAGCTTGTGTGGGGCGACACCTTCCGGGTGCAGGAGATACGCATCGACGGGCTCGAGGTGGCGGAGCCATTTGAGGTCGCCGCGGCGGCCGACGTCGAGGGCGCCTCCCTGCTCTGGCTCGACGGGGCCGCGGCGGAGCGGCGCATCGAGGAACTCGCCGCCGTCCGCGAAGCGCACGTCAGCCGCGACTGGCCGAGGGGGGTCTCCATAGCCGTCGTCGAGGAGCAGGGCTGGGGCTACTGGCAGAGG
>VYDC01000183.1 GCA_009843585.1 Chloroflexota bacterium
CTCCCAGTAGTGCTCGCGACCCGAGCGGCGAGCAAGCTCCTCGCGCAGCTCTAGCATCGCCGTGTAGGTCGCGATCACGGTGAGCGGCGCACCCGGTGGCGTGCCCGCGAGCGCCGCGTCCAGAGCCGCCGCGGGATCGCCCTCGACGCGCTCAGGGGTGACGCCGGCGAGCACCAGCCTGAGCGCCATGTCCTCCGCCCGGAGCCCGGAGGCGACGACGCCCAAGCCCCCGTCCCCCTCCCTCGCCAGCGCCTCCACGTCCGCGTCGTAGATCCACGAGGTGTCGCGGCCGTCCTGCACGTTGTCGGTGAGCGCGATCAGGAGGTGCGATGCCTCCCCCGGAGCGGCGCGGGCGGTCACCGTGCGGATCACCTCGGTGAAGCCGGGCGGGTTCTTCGCCAGCAGCATGCGGACCTCACGGCCGTCGACGACGACGCCCTCCTGCCGGCCGAAGGCGGGCGAGGCGCCGGCGAGGCCCTGCGCCGCGGCGACGGGGGAGATGCCGAGCGCAGCGGCGGCCGCCGCTGCGGCCAGCGCGTTGTAGACGGAGTGCAGCCCCTCGAGCGGGAGCGCGACCCGAGCCCGCTCGCGGGGCCGGCCGGGCAGCCGCGCGCGGAGCTCGAAACGCGCACCGTCGGGACCGAGCTCGACGCTCCCCGCCTCCAAGTCGGGCGCGACGCGCGCGCGCCCGCACGCATCGCAGCGCCACGAGCCCAGATGCCCGAGCAGGAGCTCGCCGTGGCGGATTCCGCCGCCGCAGCGGCAGAAGCGCGCGTCGACGGCTACCGCCCCGGGCGGGCCCGCTCCGCCCGCGGGCGCCGCCTCGACGCCGAAACGGATGACGCGGCCGCCGCCGGCCTCGACCTCCTCGGCGAGGAGCGCCACGGAGGGATCGTCGGCGGTGAGCACGAGCGTCGCCGGGCGGCCCGGGCGGGTGAGCATCTGCCGCCACCCCTCGGCGACGGAGTCGACCTCGCCGTAGCGGTCGAGCTGATCACGGAAGAGGTTGAGGAGCACCACCACGCGCGGGGAGAGGCGCGGCGCGAGGTGCGGGAGGACGGCCTCGTCGACCTCGAAGAGCCCGAGGCGCGAGGAGCCCTTGAGGCGGCCCGACGCCTCCGCCTCGGCGACAACGGCGGAGAGGAGTCCCCGCTCGAGGTTCGAGCCCGAGCGGTTGGAGACGACGCCCAGGCCCGCGCCGCGCGCGATCGCCGCGAGCAGGTGCGTCGTCGTCGTCTTCCCGTTGGTGCCGGAGATCAGGACCACGCCGTGCTCGAGCGCTGCCGCCGTGTGATCGAGGAGGCGAGGCGCCAGCGCACCGGCCACGAGCCCCGGCAGCGCCGTCCCCCCGCCGCGGCCGGCGCGGCGTGCTAGCTCGCCGGCCGCGCGGCCGGCGAGCACGGCGGCGCGCTCGCGGGCTGAGGTTGTGATGCGCACCTTTCGATTCTCACACGGAGGCGCGCCGGCGCATCAGCGCCCGGACCGCGGCTCCGACCAGCGCACGGCGCCGGACTCCCCGTCGCCGTCGAGGCGGACGAGCCGCTCCTCGTCGGCGAGCAGCTGGAGGTGCGAGAGCGTCTCGCCGATCGCGGAGCGCTGCATCATCAGCGGGAAGTCGACGAAGCGCCCGGTGTTCCACTGCACGCGCTCGGCCACCTCGCGGGCGGTGGAGCCGGCACCGTCGTGCTCGCGCGCGGCGCGGGCGACCTCGTCGAGGCGATCGTCGTGGTGGTGCAGCAGCTGGCCGCAGCGCTCCGGGAGATCGGCGATCGTGAATTCGTGCGCCGGCAACCCCAGCGCGGTGTCGTAGCTCGCGACGCGCTCGAGCGAGCGGCGGAAGTCGGCGAGCGGGCTCGTTCCCTCCTGATCGGAGTGGAGCGAGACGTTGGGTGAGATGTGCGGCAGCACGTGATCGCCGGTGAGCATCAGGCGGCGTTGCCGCTCAAACACGCAGAGATGGCCCGGCGTGTGCCCGGGCGTCCAGACCGCCTCGAGCTCCCAGCCGTCGAAGGCGAGCGTTTCGCCGTCCTCAAGCAGCCGGTCGGGCCTGACGGTCGAGAGCGCTGCTCCCGGGCGCCACCCTTGCTCGGCGCGGTGGCCCTCGTCGATTTCCGGACGGCTCATCCCGTGCCGCATCAGCCACTCGTCGGAGCGCGCCATCCACCCCTCGCCGCGGGACTCGCGCGCCTCGAGCCATGCCCACTCGTGCTCCGACATCACGAGCTCGGAGTCCGGCGCCTGCTCCTTCACCCACGCCGCCATCCCGTAGTGATCCGGGTGGGTGTGGGAGATGATCAGCCTTCGGATCGCTCCCGGGCGGTAGCCGCACGCCGCCAGACCCGCGGTCAGGGCCTCGGTCGCCTCGGGCGTCCCGAAGCCGGCATCGAAGTGGGTGACGCCCTCCGTGCCCTCGAAGGCGTACGCGAGGACATAGGGGAGCTCCGGCCGGGGCATCGGCGTCTTGATCTGATGGAGGCCGGGAACGATCTCCACGGGTCGGGTCGGCGCTGCTAGCCGGATCCGCCGCCGGAGGAGGAGCCTCCGCTCTCAGCCGAGGAGCCGCCGTCCTCCGCCGAGCCGCCGTCCTCCCCCGAGGAGCCGCCGTCCTCGGTCTCGTCGTCGTCGGCGCGGGCCTCCCGGCGGAACTCGCGAATGCCCCGCCCCAGCGCCCCGCCGAGACCCGCGACCCGGGAGGCGCCGAAGAGCAACGCGAGGATCACCAGGATGATGAGCAGCTCTTGCCAGCCGAGAGTTCCGATCATGCGCCCGTCCTACTCCTGTACGCGCTGCGCTCGCTCAGGCCGCCCCCGGCGACGGCCGCGCGCTCGGCGCGGCGGCGCCCATCCTATCACCGCGCAGCGGCGAGGGACCGCCCCGCCCGGCCGCCTCCCGCCTCGAGGGCCAGCAGGCGTCGACCGAGAGCGGCCAGCGCCTCCACGCTGTGGGCGGGGAGGAAATCGTCGCAGTGCGGCAGCGCCGCCGCCATACCGCCGGCGAGCGGCTGGTAGCCGGGGGCGCCGAGCAGCGGGTTGAGCCAGATCACGCGGCGCGCGCGGCGATGCAGGGACGCCATCTCGCGCCCCACGCTCGACGCGTCGCCGCGGTCCCAGCCATCGGAGAGGACGACCACCACCGTGTCGCGGCCGACACGCTCGCGCGCGTAGCGCCGGTTGAAGTCGGCGAGGGCCGCGCCGATCTGAGTGCCGCCGCTCCATGCGTCGACCGAGGAGGAGACGAGCCGGAGCGCCCCGGCGAAGGATCGCGCCCGCAGCATCGGCGTCACCTCGAAGAGGCGCGTCGAGAAGACGAAGGTCGAGACGCCCCGCAGCTCCTGCTGCAGCCCGTAGAGGAACTGCACGAGAAAGCGCGAGTAGAGGTCCATCGAGCCGGAGACGTCGGCGAGGACGACGAGCCGCGTCCGGCGGCGACGGCGGCGGCGGTGCGCGAGCTCGCGCAGCTCGCCGTGGCGCCTCCCCGCGCGCCGCATCGAGCGTCGGAGATCCACCTCGCGCCCGAGCCGGGCGGCGCGGCGCCGGCGGGCGAGCGCGCTCGCGAGACGGGGCGCGAGCGAGCGGATGAGCCGCCGCACCTCGTCGAGCTCCTCCGGACGCATCGACGAGAAGTCGCGCCGCGTGAGGAGATCCTGCCCGCTGTAGGCGCCGGGGGTGGCGCGCGGCGCGGGCGCCGCGTCGCCGCCGGCGTAGAGCGCCTCGGGGACCGCGTCGCGGCGGAGACGGGCGGGCGGGCCGGCCCCCCGGTCGGAGGAGGCGACTTCGCGCGGGGGCCCGGGCGGCGCGTCGCCCGGAGCCCGGCGCGACCAGAACTGCTCGAAGAGCGCCTCGAAGAGGGGGCGCTCCGCCTGACGCCGGACGAGACTCGCGGCGAGCGCGGCGCGCACGTCCCCGCGCGAGGCGAGGCCGACCGCGAGCAGCGCGCGGGCGGCCTCGATCGCATCGCCCGTCGTGACCTGAAGTCCGGCCTCCCGCAGGAGCCTGACGAATGCGACGACGTTGCCCTCCACCGTGCCGCGCCGGAGCGTGCCCGCCCGTCCGGCGAACGCCGCGAGCTCCCAGACCCCCGGGGCCGACCCGCCGTTCACATCGCCTCCGGCCGCACCGCTACATCGAGCGGTCGATGTCGACCTGTGCCAGCACCTGGCCGATGTTGCTCTCGCGAAAGCGCTCGAGGTCGTCGCGGTACTTGAAGATGCAGCCGAGCGTCTCCTCGACCGCCCTCTCGTCGAGAGTCTCGCGGGAGAGCGCGATGAGAGCCGTCGCCCAGTCGATGGTCTCGGCCACGCCCGGGCGCTTGTAGAAGTCGCGCTCGCGGAGAAGCCGCATGAACTCGCAGAGCTGCCGGGCGAAGCCCTCCGCGATCCCGGGCACGCGTGCGAGCAGGATCGCCTGCTCGCGCTCGACGTCGGGGTAGTCGAGCCAGAGGTAGAGGCAGCGCCGCTTCAGCGCGTCGTGGAGCTCGCGGGTTCGGTTGGAGGTGAGGACGACGTAGGGGCGCCGCCGCGCCTCGAGCGTACCGAGCTCGGGGATCGAGATCTGGAAGTCGGAGAGGACCTCGAGCAGGAAGGCCTCGAACTCCTCGTCGGCGCGGTCGATCTCGTCCACGAGCAGCACCGGCGGCTCCTCGTCCTCCGCCAGGATCGCCTCGAGCAGCGGACGGCGGACGAGGTACTCCTCGGAGAAGAGCGAGCGCTCCAGCGCCCGGCGGCTCTCGCCGGGGGCGCCCTCCTCGCCGTCCTCGGCGGTGGCGAGGCGGATGTGCAGCAGCTGCCGGGGGTAGTTCCACTCGTAGAGCGCCTGCGCGGAGTCGACGCCCTCGTAGCACTGCAGGCGGATGAGCCGCGCGCCGCGCGCCTCCGCCACCGCCTTCGCGAGCTCGGTCTTGCCGACGCCGGCCTCACCCTCGAGCAGGAGGGGCTTCTCCATCGCCTGACTGAGGAAGACGGTCGTGGCGACGTCGCGCGACGCGAGGTAGCGCTGCGCGGCGAGGCGCGAGAGCGCATCGTCGACGGAGGCGAAGGCGGTCACGCGCGCGGCCGACGGTCGCGCTAGCCGGTGATGCGCTCGACGAAGACCTCGAGCACGCCGCCGCAGATCTTGTCGTCGCCGTCGACGGGCTCCGTCAGGTCGACGACGACGACGCGGGGTTCGCCGTCGGCCATCGTCTCCATGGCGTCGGCCCAGACCTCGGCCTCTCCGCAGCCGCCGCCGATGGTGCCGACGAAGGAGCCGTCCGGGCGCAGCAGCATGCGGGCGCCGGGCTTGCGCGGGGTCGACCCAACCGCCTGAGAAACCGTCGCGAGCACGCGCGGCTCGCCCCGGGCGATCGCCTCCCCGATCTCGGCATAGATCTCGCGGTCCATGGGGCCTCCCGCCGGGCGATTCTAGCGTGTCCCCTCACCGATGAGTAGCGCGGCGTGCATCCGCGGAGTGGCGGGGGCGCACCACGGGCGGGGCACGACGCAGAGAGGCGCACGGAGGGAGATGGGCCTCTCCCGGAGATG
>VYDC01000023.1 GCA_009843585.1 Chloroflexota bacterium
ATCTCCCGCGTCCCCACCGCCGGCTCGCCCGGCGCGGCGAGGTCGGCGGTGCGCTTCCCCGAGGAGAGTGCGCCTGCGACCGCCGCGTCGACGGCGTCGGCCTCGCGCTCCAGCCCGAGCGAGTGCCTGAGCAGCATCCCGACGCAGAGGCACATCGCGAGCGGGTTCGCAATGCCCTCGCCCGCGATATCGGGCGCGGAGCCGTGTATGGGCTCGTACATCCCGAGGCCGGTGCCGTCGGCGGAGCGCGCGCCGATGCTCGCCGACGGGAGCATGCCGAGCGAGCCGGCGAGCATCGACGCCTCGTCGGTGAGGATGTCGCCGAAGAGGTTCGAGGCGATCACGACGTCGAAGTCGGAGGGGCGGCGGATCAGGTGCATCGCCGCCGCGTCGACGAGCATGTCGGAGTACTCGACGTCCGGGTAGCCGGCGCGCACCTCGTGCACGATCTCCCGCCAGAGGCGCGAGGACTCGAGGACGTTCGCCTTGTCGATGGAGTGAAGCCTCCCGCGGCGCCCGCGCGCGAGCTCGAATCCGAGCCGCGCGACGCGTCCGACCTCCTCCTCGTTGTAGTAGATGGTGTCGACGGCCTCGCGGAGTCCGCCGACCACGCGTCGCTCCTGCGGCCTGCCGAAGTAGGCTCCCGAGGTCAGCTCGCGCACCACCAGCAGGTCGACGCCCGCCAGCACCTCGGAGCGGAGTGGCGAGGCGGCGGCGAGCGCGGGGTCGACCGCGACCGGCCGGAGGTTCGCCCACAAGCCGAGCTCGCGGCGGATGCGGAGCAGCCCCTGCTCCGGCCGTACCGGCGCCGTCGGATCGTCCCACCGGGGCCCGCCGACGGCGCCCCAGAGGACGGCGTGCGAGGCCCGCGCCTGCTCGATGGTCTCGTCCCGGATCGCCGTCCCGTGCGCGTCAATGGCGGCGCCGCCGACCAGATCCTCGGTGATGCGGAAGGCGTGCTCGAAGCGCTCCCCGACGGCGGTGAGTAGGCGCACGCCCTCGCGCGTCACCTCGGGACCGATGCCGTCCCCCGGGAGCACCAGGATCTCGTAGTCGGCCACGCCACCTCCCCCTCGCCGCGTTCCCTCCGGCGTGCTGAGGCTACTCCTCCGCCGACCCGGGCGCTTCCCGGCCGGAGCGGGCCGCCCTCGCCGCGAGCCTCCGCCTCCCGCTCTCCACCTGCTCCTCGCCGGCCCGGCCGCCGAGCATCCAGCCGTACCGAACCTGGTAGAGGGGCTCGAGTGCCAGGTAGAAGCGGATGCGGCGCCTGAGCCCGGGGTCGCCCGCGATGAGCGCGGCTGCGGGGCCCGACCGCGCGTAGCTCGCCACCGCGCGCCGCAGGAACGGGGGCCGGAACGCTCGCCCGACGCCGGAAAGCAGGCCTGCGAGATCGAGCGCGGGATCGGCGACCATCGCATCCCCCCAGTCGATGACGCCGCGCAGGGCGCCTGCGGGCGAGGCGAGGAGGTGCGCCGGCGAGATGTCGCCGTGCACCAGCGCGCGCGGCGCGCGCTCCGATCCCCCCTCGCGGAGGAAGTCATCGAGCGTCTCGGCGACCCAGGCCCGGGTCCGGGGGCCGAGGTCGGGGAGCGACTCCGCGACCAGCGGCGCGTAGACCTCCCGCCCGAGGTCGACCGAGCGCAGCCCCAGCGCCAGCGCATCCTCGGCGGGCACCCGGTGCAGCGCCGCGAGGAAGCCGCCGATCTCCTCGGCGAGCCGGCGGCGCGCTCGACCGCGAAGCGCCGAGCCGCCGGGCCCGGCCGCGCTCGCCGGCCTCCCCTCGATGTAGCGGTGAAGCGTGGCGAGCGGCCGGCCGCTCGCGTCGCGCAGCACCCGCGCCTCCCGGGGTACGGCGAGCCCGCGAGCCGCCAGCAGGGCGAGCAGACCCGGCTCGCGCTCGTATCCCGCGACCGTCTCGTCCGGGACTCCCGGGCGCAGCACCCGGAGGACGTGGCCGCCGTCCCGGTAGGCGACGGAGCAGTACCCGGATCCGATCGTGCGGGGGCGTCCCGGCAGCCCGGCGTCGCGCAGCAGCATCGAGGGCGTGGGGCCGGGGGACGGCGTGGCTACGGCTCGGTCCTCGGATACGCCGCGTCGTCGCGCCCGGCCTCGAAGGCGGTGATGTCGTCCTCCTGCGCGAGCGTCATGCCGATGTCGTCGAGGCCGCGCAGCAGCCGGTGCTTCTTGTAGGGATCGATGTCGAAGCGGCGCGTCCACGACCCGTCGGCCGTGGAGACCCTCTGCGACTCCAGGTCGACGACGAGCTCCGACTCGGGGAGCTCCTCGGCGCGCGCCATGAGGTAGTCGACGTCCTCGTCGGGGAGCTCGATGGTGAGGACGCCGCCCTGGAGGCAGTTGCCCTTGAAGATGTCGGCGAAGGAGGGGGCGATGAGCGCATCGATGCCGAGACCCTGGATCGCCCACACGGCGTGCTCGCGGCTCGAGCCGGAGCCGAAGTTCTGCCGGCTGATGAGGATGCGGGCGCCGTCGTACGCCGGGTTGTTGAGCACGAAGTCCGGGTCGGAGCGCCACGCCTCGAAGGCGAAGGGCCCGTAGCCGGTGCGCTCGATCCGCTTGAGATGCTTGGCGGGGATGATCTGGTCCGTGTCGACGTTGGGCCGGTCCAGGGGCAGCGCCTTGCCGCGCACGGTGCTCACCGGCTCCATGACATCACCTCCCTGACGTCGACGAAGTGGCCCGCGATCGCCGCCGCCGCCGCCATCTCGGGCGAGACGAGGTGGGTCCGCCCGCCCGGCCCCTGTCGTCCCTCGAAGTTGCGGTTCGAGGTGGAGGCGCTCCGCTCGCCCGGGAGCAGGATGTCGGGGTTCATCCCCAGGCACATCGAGCACCCGGCGTCGCGCCACTCGAAGCCGGCCTGCGTGAAGACGGCGTCGAGCCCCTCCTGCTCCGCCTGCCGCTTCACGAGGCCCGAGCCCGGCACGACCATCGCCCGCACGCCGTCGGCGACCCGCCTGCCGGCGACGACGCCCGCCGCCGAGCGCAGGTCCTCGATGCGGCCGTTGGTGCAGGAGCCGAGGAAGACGCGGTCGATGCGGATCTCCCGGATCGGCGTCCCGGCCTCGAGATCCATGTACTCGAGCGCCCGCCGGGTCGCCTCGCGCTGGGTCTCGGTGGGCATGCTCTGGGGATCGGGCACCCGGTCGGTCACGGTCACGCTCTGCGACGGGTTGGTGCCCCAGGTGACATAGGGGACGATCTCCGAGCCGTCCAGGGTGACCTCGGTGTCGAAGGCCGCGCCGTCGTCCGTGGCGAGCTCGGACCAGCGGGCGAGGGCGCTCTCCCACTGCTCGCCGCCGGGGATGTGCGGGCGCCCCTTCATGTAGGCGAAGGTCGTCTCGTCCGGGGCGATCAGCCCGGCGCGGGCCCCCGCCTCGATCGACATGTTGCAGACCGTCATCCGCCCCTCCATGGAGAGGGCGCGGATCACGTCGCCGCGGTACTCGATGATGTGGCCGATCCCGCCGTGCACCCCGATCCGGTGGATGATGGCGAGGATCACGTCCTTCGCCGTCACGCCGGGGCCGAGCTCGCCGGTGACCTCCACCGACATCATCTTCGGCCGGACCTGGCGGAGGGTCTGCGTGGCGAGGACGTGCTCCACCTCCGAGGTGCCGATGCCGAACGCGAGCGAGCCGAAGGCGCCGTGCGTGGAGGTGTGGCTGTCCCCGCAGACGATCGTCATGCCGGGCTGGGTGTAGCCCTGCTCCGGGCCGATGATGTGCACGATCCCCTGGCGGATGTCGAAGATGTCGAAGAGCGGGATGCCGAACTCCCGCGCGTTGCCCTGCAGCGTGGCGATCTGCGTCGCCGAGACCGGGTCGGGGTTCGGCTGGTCGCGGCCGATCGTCGGCACGTTGTGGTCGACGGTCGCCAGCGTCAGATCCGGGCGCCGCACGCTCCGGCCCGCCATCCGCAGTCCCTCGAACGCCTGCGGCGACGTCACCTCGTGCACGAGGTGCAGGTCGATGTAGAGCAGGTCCGGGCGCTCCCCCTGCGCGGCGGCCGCCCCGCCGGGCGCGTCGAGGTGCGACGGCTCCTGCGGCGAGCCGGGGACGACGTGCTGATCCCAGACCTTACCGGCCAGCGTCTTCGGCTCGCTCACGGCCCCTCCCCATCGCGATCGCGGCGTCCGACGCCGCCCTCCCTCGCCCGCGGCGCCGCCTCAGCCCCTCGTGGCGGCGGCGTGGCGATTCAGCGCGTAGACGTAGGCCCGGGCCGAGGCGACCAGGATGTCGGTGTCCGAGGCGCGGCCGACGTAGCTCGTCCCGCCGGCCTCGATCCGTATCGTCACCTCGCCCTGTGCGTCGATTCCCTCCGTCACCGCCTTCACGCTGAACTCGGTGAGCTGGTTGGTGACGCCGGTCACGCGGTTGATGGCGCGGTAGATGGCGTCGACCGGCCCGTCGCCGATGGCGGCGTCCTCCTGCGTCTCCCCGTCGGGGCCGACGAGCCGCACCGTCGCCGTCGGCCGGCCGCGGTCCCCGGTCGAGACCTGCACCAGGTCGAGGCTCCAGCTCGCCTCCGCCCGTTGCTGCGTCTGCTCGGAGAGGATCGCCTCGAGATCCCGGTCGTCCACCTCGTTCTTGCGGTCGGCGACCTCCTTGAAGGCGCCGAAGACACGCTCGAACTCCTCGTCGTCGAGCGTGACGCCGAGCGCCTCGAGGCGCGCCCGCAGCCCGTGGCGGCCGGAGACCTTGGTCAGGACGATCGAGTCGCCGGAGGGGATGCCGATGGCGGCCGGATCCATGATCTCGTAGGTCTCGCGCATCTTCAGCACGCCGTCATGGTGGATGCCGGAGGAGTGCCGGAAGGCGTTGCGCCCGACGATGGCCTTGTGCGGCTGCACCACCATGCCGGAGAGCCTCTCCACCAGCTTGCTCGCCGCGTAGATCTCGCGGACGTTCACGTCGGTGCGCACGTGCATGAGGTCGCGCCGGGTCTGGATGGCCAGGATGACCTCCTCCAGCGAGGCGTTGCCGGCGCGCTCCCCGATGCCGTTGATGGTGCCCTCGACCTGGCGGGCGCCGTGGAGCACGCCGGCGAGCGAATTCGCCGTCGCGAGCCCCAGGTCGTTCTGGCAGTGCACCGAGAGGCGCGCCCGGTGGATGTTGGGCACGCGCTCCTGCAGCTCGGTGAGGAACGCGCCGAACTCCTCCGGGATCGCGTAGCCGACGGTGTCGGGGATGTTGATGGTCGTGGCGCCCTCGTCGATCGCCGCCTCGACCAGGTCGTAGACGAACTGGGGATCGGAGCGCGTCGCGTCCATCGGGGAGAACTCGACCTCGGGGCAGTAGCCGGCGGCGCGCGCCACCGACGCCCGTGCGAGCTCCAGCACGTCCTCCTTGTTCTTTCGCAGCTGCTGCGCCATGTGGATGGCGCTCGAGGAGATGAAGACGTGGATGCGCGGCGTCTCCGCGTGCTGGACGGCCTCCCACACGGCGTCGATATCCGCGGCGTTCGCGCGGGCGAGACCGCAGATGATCGGGCC
>VYDC01000081.1 GCA_009843585.1 Chloroflexota bacterium
CCCGCCCTCTGCACCGACAACGCGGCGATGATCGGGGCCGCCGCGTATCGACACCGGGAAGAGGCCGTGGCGCCCGAGGCCGCGCTCGACATCGCCCCCACCGCGGCGCGCGGCGAGGCGGCGCTCGGCCGCCGGAACCGCTGAAGGCCCGGCTCGGGGCGGTCTAGCACTCTCCACCTAGGAGTGCTAACATCACCCGCCACCAGCAGGAGAGCCCGCCGCCGGGGCGGCGGGGCATCGACCCAGGACGAGGAGGCAGGGGAGTTGGCGACGAAGGTTGTGCCGCTGACGGATCACATCGTGCTTCAGCCCATCGACGAGGAAGAGGTGACCGTCACCGGCCTCGTGATCCCGGACTCCGCCAAGGAGAAGCCGCAGCAGGGTGACGTGGTCGCCGTCGGCCCCGGCAAGATGAACGACGCGGGCGTGGTCGAGACGATGGATCTCTCGGCGGGCGACCGGGTGCTCTACCAGCAGTACGCCGGCACGAAGGTCCAGATCGAGAAGGTCGACTACATCGTGGTCCGCTTCGCGGACGTGCTCGCCCGGCTCGACCAGAACGGCGCGGACTAGGCCCACGCGACCGGCGGCGCTCCTGCAGCGGCGCGGTGAGCAGCCCGCGAGGCGCGCCCGCCGCGCTGCCCGGGTCGCGGGGCTGCGCGGGACCGCCGTGCTCTGCGCGCGGTCCCGGATGACGAGGGAGAGCGATGCCCAAGGGTAGGATCCTCCGCTTCGACGAGACGGCGCGCCATGAGCTCCGCCGCGGCGTCGACTCGCTCGCCGACGCCGTCCGCGTCACGCTCGGCCCGCGCGGACGCAACGTCGTCCTCGACAAGACCTACCTGCGTGCCACCTTCACCAAGGACGGCGTCACCGTCGCGCGCGAGATCTCACTTCCCAACCCCTTCCACAACATGGGGGCGCAGTTGGTGAAAGAGGTCGCCGTCAAGACCAACGACGAGGCGGGAGACGGCACCACCACCGCCACCGTGCTGGCCCAGTCGGTCTACCACGAGGGGCTGCGCAACATCGCGGCCGGCGCGAACCCGATGGCGCTCAAGCGCGGCCTGGAGCGCGCCTGCGAGGCGATCACCGCCCAGCTCTCCGAGCTGGCCACGCCGGTCGAGAGCCAGACGACCGTCACGCAGGTCGCCACCATCGCCGCCAACTCCGATCAGGAGATCGGCGAGTTGATCGCCGACGTGATGGACAAGGTGGGCCGCGACGGGGTGATCACCGTCGAGGAGGGAAAGTCGCTCGAGCACGAGCAGGAGATCGTCGAGGGGCTGCAGGTCGACAACGGCTGGATGTCGCCGCTCTTCGCCACCGACCAGGAGCGCCTGGAGACGGTGATCGAGGAGCCCTACATCCTGGTCACCGACCTCAAGCTCTCCACCGTGCAGCAGGTCGCCCCGCTGCTCGAGAAGCTGCTGTCGATCTCGAAGAACCTCGTCATCTTCTGCGACTCGATGGAAGACGAGGTGCTCTCGCTCCTCGTTCTCAACAAGATGCGCGGCAACCTGAACCCGCTGGTCGTCCGCTCGCCCTCCTTCGGGGAGCGCCGCAAGCAGATGAGCGAGGATCTCGCCGCGCTCACCGGCGGTGTCTTCATCACCGAGGACATGGGCCACACCATCGAGCGCGCCGAGGTTGCCGCCCTCGGGCGAGCCGATCGCATCGTCACCACCCCGCGCGTCACGACGATCATCGGCGGGCGAGGCACCGACGAGCAGATCCGCGCGCGCATCGAGACGCTGCGCGCCCAGCTCGAGTCCCGGACCGACGCGCTCACCCACTTCGATTTCGAGATCCTGCAGAAGCGCATCGCCAAGCTCGCCGGCGGCGTCGGCGTGATCCGCGTCGGCGGCATGAGCGAGATCGACGTGCGCGAGCGGAAGTTCCGCGTCGACGATGCGCTCAACGCCACGCGCGCCGCCATCGACGAGGGCGTCGTCCCGGGGGGCGGCGTCGCCTACCTGCGCGCCCGGCAGGCGCTTGAGCCTCTCATGGAGGAGCTCGCCGGCGATGAGGAGACGGGCGCGCGGATCCTCTGGCATGCGCTCGAGTCGCCGCTCCGGCAGATCGTCGAGAACGCCGGAGGAGAGCCTGCCGTCGTCGTCGACGGTGTCCTGGCGGGGAGCGGCAACCACGGCTACGACGCCGCAAGCGGGAGCTACGGCGACATGTTCGCGCTCGGGATCATCGACCCGGTGAAGGTGGTGCGCATCGCGCTCGACAGCGCGGTCTCTGTCGCGGCGCTGATGCTGACCACGGAGTCGCTGGTGAGCGAGATCCCGAAGAAGGCGAGCTGGGACCCCGCGCTCGAGCGGATGGCCGAGGAGCTCGGCCACCCCGGCCTCGACCCCTACACCGGGAGCATCATCCCCGGATTCTGAGCGCGGGCGACACTGGCCCTCCCCCCTCGCAACCCTGCGGTGCCGTCGCCGCGCGTCCCTCCCCTGCCGCGGAGGTGCCCCGGCTCGCGGGGACGACCCGGGCCAGCCGCCCCGGGCGCACGGCACGCGGGATCTGGAGCCAGCGCAGGAGCGGGAGTACGGTGGCCCCGTGAGCACGGGGGCCAGGCGCCGCATCGAGTCCTTCTACCCGCCCGAGCAGCTCGGGACGGCAGAGCCCGGCCGGCGCCTGGCGGCGTACGCGCTCGACCTGGCGGCGGCCTTCCTCACCCTCGGCGTGGGCTGGATGATCTGGTTCCTGGTGGTGGCGCAGCGCGGCCAGACCCCGGGGAAGCAGATGGTCGGCCTCTACGTCATGCGCGAGGACGGAACCCGCGCGGGCGGCTGGTACACCTTCCTCCGCGAGTGGGTCGTGAAGGGGACCGTGGGGGGCGCCGTGATGGTGATCGGATCGCTTACAGGCGGTGCCGGGCTCGTGCTCTACCTTCCGGTCGTGCTCTGGTGCACGTGGGACCGCGAGCGGCAGTGCCTCTGGGACAAGCTCGCGCAGACCTACGTCGCCTTCTCGCCGGGGGGATACCGCCCGCCGACCGCCGCCGAGCTGCGGCTGCGCGGCGAGCAGCCGCCCGCCCTCTCCGGGCGCACGACGCTCCCGGGAGGCGCGGCGCCCGCAGGGGGCCTCCCGCCCGAGGACGACGCGGGCGGGGCGGGCTCTGCCGAGAGAAGCGCCTCGGAGCGCCTGCGCGC
Source organism: Chloroflexota bacterium (assembly GCA_009843585.1). Classification (GTDB taxonomy): domain Bacteria; phylum Chloroflexota; class Dehalococcoidia; order UBA2979; family UBA2979; genus VYDC01. Next base: position 3,162 of record VYDC01000081.1, read on the forward strand.
ACTCCAGAGGCTACGCGACGAGGGCCTGATCACGGCCGAGCAGCACGAGGAGCGGCGCGCCCGCATCCTCGATGAGATCTAGCGTCCGACCCGCCTCGCCGAGCGCCCCTCCGAGAGGGGCCCCTACCGAGAGCCCATCACGCCGGGCCGGGCCCTCCCGAGGGCGCGCGGCCGCCGGTCGTCGCGGCCGCGGGCTCGAGCTCCGGAGGGCGCTCGATCGTGAGCCGCGGCAGCACGCGGTCGAGCCACCCGGGCAGCCACCAGTTGCGCCTGCCGAGCAGCTCCATCGCCGCCGGGACGAGCAGCATCCTCACCACCGTCGCGTCGAGCAGCACCGCCACCGCGAGCCCGAGGCCGAACATCTTGATGGCACGGTTCTCCTCGAAGACGAAGCTCGCGAAGACCACCACCATGATCGCGGCGGCCGCCGTGATGACTCCCGCCGTCGAGGCGAGCCCGTCCGCCACCGACGCAACCGCGTCGCCGCTGCGGTCGTACTCCTCCCGCACGCGGGAGAGCAGGAAGACCTCGTAGTCCATCGACAGGCCGAAGACGATGGCGAAGAGCATCATCGGGATGAAGGGCTCGATGGGGCCCGCGTCGACGCCGACGACCCCGCCCAGCCAGCCCCACTGGAAGACCGCGACGACCACGCCGTAGGCGGCGGCGATGGAGAGCAGGTTCATGATCACGGCCTTGAGCGGCACGAGCAGGGAGCGGAAGACCACCATCAGAAGCAGGAACGACAGCACGAGCACGACCGCGACGAAGATCGGGGTGCGCACCGAGAGGTAGTCGGTGAAGTCGACTCCCAGGGCGACGAGGCCGGTGACGCTCACCTCCAGCGAGCTCTCGCCCACGGCGGCCGGAATCACCTCGGCGCGCAGCCTGTCGACGAGCACGCCGGTCGTGGGATCCTGCGGCGAGGTCTCCGGGAACACCTGCAGCATGTAGGCGGGGGCGCCCCCGGGATCGCGGGGGTCGCTCGGGAGCGGGCCGTTCACGGAGACCACTCCCGGGGCGGCGCCGAGTGCCGCGAGGAGCGGCGCGACGGCCTCACGGTCCCGTGGACCCTGCGGCACGGCGGTGACGATCAGGGGTCCGTTGAAGCCGGGGCCGAAGCCCTCGGCGAGGAGGTCGTAGGCCCGCCGCGTCGTGGTCCCCTCGGGGAAGTTCCCCTCGTCGGCGAATCCGAGCCGGAGCGACGCCGTCGGCGCCGCCATCGCGACGAGGATCGCCGCGCCGGCTGCGAGGGCGAGCCACGGGTGCGCCTGCACCGTCCGGCTCCACCGCCAGGCCACCGTCTGCTCGAGCGGCGCACGGGGCCTCCTCGGCACGACGCCCCGGAGCGGCCGCACCACGAAGCCCGCGATGAGCACGAGCACGCCCAGGGGAGCCGCGAGCAGTAGCGGCCGGAACCCGAGACCGACGCCCAGCAGCACGACCGAGAGGCAACCGGCGGCGGCGAGGCCCCGCCACCGGGTGATCTCGATCCGCTCCCTCGCGAGAGCGAGCAGCGCAGGGAGCAGCGTGACGGAGGCGATCATCGTCGCCGCCACCGTCAGCGCCGCGGCGACGGCGAGGCCGGTCACGAAGGGGAGCCCGACCAGAAGCATCCCGAGGAGGGAGATGACCACCGTCAGGCCGGCGAAGATCACTGCCCGTCCGGCCGTGCCGAAGGCGACGAGAGCGGAGCGCTCCACGGCGCCGTCCTCCGCGAGGCCGTCGCGGAAGCGGGTGACGATGAGCAGTGCGTAGTCGATGCCGACGCCGATCCCGACCATGGCACCTATCGTCGTCGCGAACTCGGGGACCGACAGGACGTTGGAGAGAATCACGGCGAGCGCGATGCCCACGCCGACGCCGGCGACAGCCACCGCGACGGGGAGCCCCATCGCCATCACCGAGCCGAAGGCGAGGATGAGCACGATGATCGCGAAGGAGAGGCCGATGAACTCCGCCTGCGGCGGCTCGAACTCGCTCAGCGCCTCGCCGCCGATCTCCACCTGAAGCCCGGGGAGATCGGGGATGGCGCGGCGGAACTCGCCTCCGAGGGCCGACGTGTCGCTGAAGCCGAGCTCGGGCGCGAAGTCAACGCGCGCGAAGGCGACCACACCGTCCGAGCTGACCTGCGGGCGCCCGGGCATGTGCGGGAGCTGCGACGCGCGCGGGGAGGGGGCCTCCGGGACGGGGATCGCTGCCTCGTACGGGCACGCCACGAACACGCCGACGTGCGGGCGCCGCTCCTCGAACATCGGCTCCATGGCCGCGCGCACCGCCGGGTCATCGACGCCGGACTGCGAGCGAAAGAC
>VYDC01000276.1 GCA_009843585.1 Chloroflexota bacterium
GGGGAATCTGCACGTTCCCCACCTGCTTCATGCGCTTCTTCCCTTCCTTCTGGCGTTCCAGCAGCTTGCGCTTGCGGGTGACGTCGCCGCCGTAGCACTTGGCGAGCACGTTCTTGCGGAGCGCGCGCACCGTCTCGCGGGCGACGATGCGCCCGCCGACGGCGGCCTGGACCGGCACGTCGAAGAGCTGCCTCGGGATGAGCTCCTTCAGGTGGCCGACCATGCGCCTTCCCCGGGCCGCCGCGTCGCCCGAGGGAACGATCGAGGAGAGCGCGTCGACCGGCTCGCCGTTCACGATCACGTCGAGGCGCACCACGCGCGCCGGCCGGTAGGAGGCGAACTGGTAGTCGAGCGAGGCGTAGCCCGAGGTCCGCGACTTCAGCTGGTCGTAGAAGTCGACCAGGATCTCGGAGAGCGGGACCAGGTACTCGGCGAGGACGCGGGCGTCGCCCTCCTCGACCTGGCCGCGCGCGTCCAGGTAGTCGAGCGTCGAGAACTCGCCGCGGTGCTCCTCCATCAGACCCATCACCGCTCCCACGAAGCGCCCCGGCATCGTCACCGAGACGCGCACCCAGGGCTCGCGGATCTCCGAGACCTCGTTCGGCGGGGGGAGCCTCGCCGGGGAGTCGATGAGAGATCCGGTGCCGTCGGTGAGCGTCACCTGGTACTCGACGCCCGGGGCGGTCGCGACCAGCTCGAGGCCGAACTCGCGCTCGAGCCGCTCCTGCACGATCTCCATGTGGAGCAGGCCGAGGAAGCCGCAGCGGAAGCCGAAGCCGAGCGCCGCCGAGCTCTCCGGCTGCCAGGCGAGCGAGGCGTCGTTGAGCGAGAGCTTCTCGAGGGCCTCGCGCAGCTGGGGGTACTGGTTGGCGTCTGTGGGATAGAGCCCGGCGAAGACCATCGACTTCGCCGGCGCGTAGCCGGGGAGCGGCTCCCCGGCGCCACCCACCGCCGTAGTGACCGTGTCGCCGACGCGCGCCTCGGCGATCCCCTTGAGGCCGGTCGCGACGTAGCCGACCTGGCCCGTCTCCAGCGACCCGACGGGCTCGAGCTGCGGCCGGAAGCAGCCGACCTCAAGCGGCTCGAAGCGGCGCCCCTGCTGGATGAGGCGGAGGCCCGAGCGCCCGTCAAGGCGGCCGTCGACGACGCGCACGTAGAGCACGACGCCCTTGAAGGGGTCGTAGGCGGCGTCGAGCACGAGCGCGCGCAGCGGCGCTGAGGCCTCCCCCGACGGCGGGGGAACGTCGCGGACCACCGCCTCCAGCACCCGGTCGACCCCCTCGCCGGTGCGCGCCGAGGCGAAGAGGATCTGGTCCTGCTCGAAGCCGATGGCGTCGACGAGCTCCTGCGCGACGCGCGCGGGCTCGGCGAGCGGCGCGTCGACCTTGTTGACCACCGGCACCAGCGTCAGATCGAGCTCCAGTGCCTGGTAGACGGTCGCGAGCGTCTGCGCCTGGATCCCCTGCGTCGCGTCGACGACCACCACGGCTCCCTCGCAGGCCGCGAGCGCGCGCGACACCTCGTAGGTGAAGTCGACGTGGCCGGGGGTGTCGATGAGGTTGAGCTCGTAGCTCTCGCCGTCCGCCGCCCGGAGGTCGAGGCGGACGGCCTGCGCCTTGATGGTGATCCCCTTCTCGCGCTCGAGCTCCATCTGGTCGAGCAGCTGCTCGCGCATCTCGCGGGCCGCGACCGCGCCCGTGTGCTCGAGCATGCGATCGGCGAGCGTCGACTTGCCGTGATCGATATGCGCGACGATCGAGAAGTTGCGGATGCGCCTCTGATCCACGGGCCTATCGTAACCGGCGGCCGCGCTCTGGGATTGTCCAGGACGCGGCGAGGGGGCCCCTGAGGCCCCCTCGCTCCATCGTCCGGTCCGCGGCCGAGCCGCTCGGGCTCAGACCCGGTGGCACGCCACCCAGTGCTCGGTCGACACCTCGCGCCACTCCGGGATCTGCTCGTAGCAGACGTCGATCGCTATGGGGCAGCGCGTGTTGAAGACGCAGCCCGGAGGCGGCCGCAGCGGCGAGGGCACGTCGCCGGTGAGGATGATGCGCTCCCGGGCGCGCTCGACGACCGGGTCGGTGATCGGCACCGCCGACATCAGCGCCTTGGTGTAGGGGTGCAGCGGGTTCTGGTAGAGCTCGTTGGAGCCGGCGAGCTCCATCATCTTGCCCAGGTACATGACCGCGACGCGGTCGGAGATGTGCCGCACCACGGCCAGGTCGTGCGCGATGAAGAGGTAGGTGAGGTTGAACTCCTCCTGCAGGTCCTCGAGCAGGTTGATGACCTGCGCCTGGATCGAGACGTCGAGCGCGGAAACCGGCTCGTCGCAGACGATGAAGTCGGGCTCCACCGCGAGCGCGCGCGCGATGCCGATGCGCTGGCGCTGCCCGCCGGAGAACTCGTGCGGGAAGCGGCGCGCGAAGTACGGGTTGAGGCCCACGGCGTTGAGCAGGTACGCGACGCGGTCGCGCCGCTCGCGCCCCTTGTAGAGGCCGTGGATCTGCATCGGCTCCGAGACGATGTCCCGGACGCTCATGCGCGGGTTGAGCGAGGAGTACGGGTCCTGGAAGACCATCTGCATGCGCCGGCGGAAGCGCCGCAGCACCGAGCCCTTCAGCTCGGTGAGCTCGGTGCCGTCGAGCTTCACCGACCCGGCGGTCGGCCGCACGAGCTGGAGGATGCCGCGCCCGGTCGTGGACTTGCCGCACCCGGACTCGCCCACGAGGCCGAGCGTCTCGCCGCGCTTCACGTAGAAGTCGATGCCGTCGACGGCGCGGATGTCGGCGACCTTGCGCTGGAAGAGGCCCGCGGTGACCGGGAAGTAGACCTGCAGCCCGTTGACCTCGAGCAGGCGGTCGTCGCTCCCGGCGCCGTTGGAGCGCCCGGCGACGGCGGCCTCTGTGTTCTCGCTGGTCATCGCCACCCCCTAGGCCGTCGCGACCACGCGGGCGGCCTCGGCCGCGGCCGCGCTGAGGTCGCGGGTCTTCTCGTCGGTCCGCGGATCGCGCCAGCAGGCGGCGAAGTGACCGGGGTCCTTCTCCTCGAGCGGCGGCGCCTCCTCATCGCACTTGTCGATGTACCAGTCGCAGCGCGGCGCGAAGGGGCACCCGGGTATGGGCGCGATGAGCAGCGGAGGCTGCCCCTCCAGCGTGGCGAGCCGCTCGTGCTCGATCTCGTCGAGGCGCGGCACCGAGCGCAGCAGGCCCACCGTGTAGGGGTGCCGGGGATCGCGGAAGATGTCGGTCACCGTGCCGGTCTCGATGATCTTGCCGGCGTACATCACGTTGACGTTGTCGACGTAGCGGGCGACGACGCCGAGGTTGTGCGTGATCAGCACCACGGCCGTCCCGAGCTCTCGCGCCAGCCGCGAGATGATGTCGAGGATCTGCGCCTGGATCGTCACGTCGAGCGCCGTCGTCGGCTCGTCGGCGAGCAGGAGCTTCGGGTTGCAGGCGAGCGCCATGGCGATCATGGCGCGCTGGCGCATCCCGCCGGAGAACTGGTGCGGGTAGTCGTCGATCCGCCGGGCGGCCTCGGGGATCCCGACCATCTCCAGCAGCTCGATCGCGCGGGCCCGCGACTCCGCCTCCTCCAGCCCCATGTGCAGCCGGATCACCTCGACGATCTGGTTGCCGATGGTGAGCACCGGGTTGAGCGAGGTCATCGGCTCCTGGAAGACCATCGCGATGCGGTTGCCGCGGATGTGGCGCATCTCGGCGTTGGAGACCTTGAGCAGGTCCCGCCCCTCGAAGAGGATCTCGCCGTCGACGATGCGCCCCGGCGGGTTGGGGATCAGGCGCAGGATGGAGAGCGCGGTCACGGACTTGCCGCACCCCGACTCGCCCACCAGCCCGAGCGTCTCGCCCTCGTCCAGGTCCCAGGTCACGCCGTCGATAGCGCGGACGGTCCCGTCCTCCGTGAAGAAGTAGGTGCGCAGGTCCTTGATCTCGAGCAGCTTGGCCATCAGTCCCCCTCCGGGCGCCCGCTCATGCTCCGCCCCGCGAAACCTGCGAGGTGGTGGGGAAGAGGAGATTCGAACTCCCACGCCTCGCGGCACATGATCCTAAATCATGCTCGTCTACCGGTTCCGACACTTCCCCTCGTCGCCACGCTCGCCCGATGCGGGGCTGCGGCCCGTGCATCTGGTGAGCCCCCGGGGACTCGAACCCCGAACCGGCTGATTAAGAGTCAGCTGCTCTGCCATTGAGCTAGAGGCCCGCACCGACTCTAACCCGCCGCGCGGCGCGGCGCCACGGCCCGCAGGCCGAGGCCCGTGCCGACGCGACGACTGCTCCCCCGGCCGCTCGGCGGCGGGACCGTATCAGGGGGATTCGCGGGGTGTCAACGATTCGCCGGGTCGCCGTCGCCTCCCCCGGACGGCCGTCCGGAGGCGCCCTCCCGCGCCGCCGCGGGGACGCCGCGTCGCGGGGATCGAGTGCGCGCCGCGGCCCGCTAGTACAGGTGCGGCTGGACGTAGGAGGCGATGGAGAGCTCGAGATCGACGATGACCTGCGACATCGCCTGGCTGATGAGGTCGAGCTTCCGCACCTGCTCGATGCGCGCGGAGGCGCTCTGGACCTCCTGGCGGGAGAGCAGCCGGTCGAAGATCCCGCAGGCGTGGGCCAGCGAGATGATCACGACGTCCCGCGGATCCGGGATCACGTCGCTGAAGAGCACCTCCATGATGCGCAGCTTGACCTCGCGCTCGGCCTCGCCCTCGATGACCGGGTAGCGCCGCGAGCGGAAGACCCAGAGGAAGCGCTCGTCGCGCCGCTCGAGGATCCCGCGCTCCACGAGGCGGGCGAGCACCTGCTCGCGGATCTCTTCGGAGCGGTTCGCCGTGCGCTGCACCCAGTAGCGGGCGTCGCCGCCCTCGTCTGAGGCGATCTCGGCCAGGGTGGGGTCGAGCAGGTCGTCCCCGAGCGGCGTCGCGTCGAGGACGACGAGCCGGTCCAAATCGGTGTCGATGCGGTTCTCGAGCGCGAGCTCCATCAGCACGCCGCCGGCGAGCGCGTAGTCGAGCGATGCCCGCGGGACCCGCGCGAACGTCCCGTCCTCGTCGTCGAGCAGCAGCAGGATGATCTCCTCGGCGAATCTGAGTTTGATCGTCCTCTCCCTTCGACCCGGCGACGGCAGCGCGCTCTCTCCGGTGGTGGCCCTGATGTGGCGGCAGGCAGTACTGCCCTCGACCCGTTGTTTGCGCCGTCGGCGCGCTCCCCGTCGCGGGACCAGAGGCCCGCGGCCCAGGTCCCCGTGGGGCGTCGAGTCTACGACGGGGATGGACGCCGTGCCACGGAGCGGGCCTCCCGCACCGCTCGGGGCCGCAGCGACGTTCCCTGCCCCCGTCCCGCACTCGGGCGGGCGCACTCGCGGTGCGCGCC
>VYDC01000057.1 GCA_009843585.1 Chloroflexota bacterium
GGTGAGGATGGTGATTGGGATCCGGACCCCGGGGCTGTCGGCGCCGGCGCGGAGTGTGAGGTCGATTGCGCCGCCGAGTCGTAGTGCCTGTGGCCACCAGGAACAGCGGCGGGCGGGAAGCCGCGGGCCCGGGCTCAGGTGCTAGCCTCCTCCGTCGCCAGGAGGTCATGGCTCTTCGTCCCGGGCGACCGACCGGAACGCTACGCCAAGGCACTGGGCTCGGGCGCCCACGCCGTGATCTTCGATCTCGAGGACTCGGTCGCCGCCGAGCAGGTCGAGACTGCCCGACGGTCCCTCTCGGAGCTCCTCTCGTCTGATCGGCAGGACCCCCGGGTCCAGCAGTTTGTGCGCGTCCGGGAGAGCGCCCCTTACGCGCTGCTGCACGCTGATCTCGCGGCCGTCGTTGGCCCGGGTCTGGACGGCCTGGTGCTGCCGAAGGTCGACGACGTGAGGGTGATCGTCAGCATTGATGCGGCGCTCGAGGTGTGGGAGTCCCTGCGGGGGATGGTGCCGGGTGAGACCCGCCTTGCCGTGCTGGTTGAGAGCCCGACGGCGCTCAGGGTTGCGGCAGAGCTGGCTGGTGCCTCACCCCGGTTGACGGCATTGTGCTTCGGGGCTGAGGACTACGCCCGCGCGACCGGCCTCGCAGCTGATGACAGGTCCAAGGGCCTTGCACACGCGCGCGCCGCGCTGGCGATGGCGAGCCATGCGGCCGGCGTGGAGGCCGTGGACATGGTCTCTCGTGAGTTTCGCGATCTCGAGGCGCTGGAGCGATCGGTGAGCGAGGGCCGAAGCCTCGGCTTCAGCGGGAAGCTCGCGATACATCCCAATCAGGTCGCGACGATCAATGCTGGATTCCGGGCGAACGCGGCCGAACTGGCGTGGGCGCGGCGGGTCGTCCGGGCGTACGAGGAGGCGGGACTCGACAGTCGCGGTGTGCTGTCGGTGGACGGCGAGATGGTCGATGCTCCCGTGGTGGAGCGTGCCCGCCAGCTCCTAGCGGACGCGGAGCGTCCCTAGCGGCGGGCGCGGTGGAAGTGGGCGGTCCGATGTCGATTCAGGAAGCGTGGGCGGGGCGGTACTTCGAGGACTTCAAGCTCGGTGACATCTATCGCGCCCCGGTGGGTCGCACGGTGTCGGAGGCCGACAACACCTGGTTCACGCTCATCACGAACAACCCGAACCAGATCCACTTCAATGCTGAGTATGCGAGCCGCACGGAGTTCGGACGCCCGCTCGTCAACAGCACCCTGACGCTTGCGATCGTCACGGGGATGACTGTGGCCGACGTGAGCCAGAACGGCTTCGCCCTCGGTTACGAGGAGGTGACGATGCCGAGGCCCGTCTTCGCCGGCGACACCCTCTACGCTGAGACCGAGGTCCTGGAGCTTCGGGAGTCCCGGTCTCGCCCCGAACAGGGAATCGTCACCACGCGCACCCGCGGACTCAACCAGCGGGGGGAGGTGGTGCTCCAGATGAGGCGGCAGGTGATGGTCTGGCGCCGGGACGCGGCACCGCGAGTCGATGCCTTCCCCCTCTCACCCTGATTGGTGGCGGGGTCCCAGAGCGCAACGCCGAGACATCCCAGAAGCCGCCGGATGAAGCGGACCGCGACGCTAGGTGCCAGCTGGTGCCAGTTGGGTGCCACCTGCGCAGACCACTGATCGTTTCATAGCCCGTTCCCGTTGGAGATTTGGAGGCCACGGCGGGAATCGAACCCGCGATAAGGGTTTTGCAGACCCCTGCCTTACCACTTGGCCACGTGGCCCGACGTGCTCGTCGCGCGATGCGCGACGAGCGACGCAGCACGGGGGGAACGCCCCGATCTTATCACCCGGTGCCCGCCAGACCCGGACCGCAGTGGCGGCTGACAAGCGCCGTGCTGCACACGCGCGCCGAGCACTCCACCGGGCCAGCGCGGGGACGCCCGAAGCCCCTCAGAGGATCTGGGAGAGGAAGAGCTTGGTGCGTTCCTCCTGGGGGTTCTCGAAGAAGTGGCTCGGGGTCCCCTGCTCGACCACCGCTCCCTCGTCGAAGAAGACGAGACGGTCGGCGACCTCGCGGGCGAAGCCCATCTCGTGTGTCACCACGATCATCGTCATCCCCGACTGCGCGAGCTCGCGCATCACGTCGAGGACCTCCTTGATCATCTCCGGGTCGAGGGCCGACGTCGGCTCGTCGAAGAGCATGATCTTCGGCTGCATGGCGAGCGCGCGGGCGATCGCCACGCGCTGCTGCTGGCCGCCCGAGAGCTGCGCCGGGTACTTCTCCGCTTGCTCGGGGATGCCGACGCGCTCGAGCAGCTGCATCGCCAGCGCCTCGGCCTCCTGCCGCGCCATGCGCCGGACTTTCTGCGGGCCGAGCGTGATGTTGCTCATGACGGAGAGGTGCGGGAAGAGGTTGAACTGCTGGAAGACCATCCCGATCTCGGAGCGGATCGCGTTCAGGTTCCGCACGTCGTCGTTCATCTCGATGCCGTTGACGAAGATGCGGCCGGAGTCGTGCTCCTCCAGCCGGTTCAGGCAGCGGATGAAGGTCGACTTGCCCGACCCGGACGGACCCAGCACCACGACGATCTCGTGCTCCTTGATGGTGAGGGAGACGTCGTCCAGCGCCTGGAAGTCGCCGAACCACTTGTCGATGTTCTCGACGACGATGATGTCTTCCGGCGTGCCTGCCGCCTGGTCGGCCGGGCTCGCCGTCTGCTCCGTGGCCATCAGCTGCTCCTTCGTGCCTGCTATCGCTCGCCGACGCCGAGCGAGCGCTCAATCCGCTGCGAGACGCGCGACATAATGAACGAAATGATCCAGAACATGACCGCCGCGAAGACGTAGACCTCGATCCGGTTGGTGATGAACTCGCCCTGGGCGATCGCCGATCGCGAACTCCCGATGAGCTCGCGCAGCGGCAGGATGATCGAGATGAGGGCCGTGTCCTTCCACAGCGAGATCGCCTGTCCGACGATGGGCGGGATCGAGATGCGCAGCGCCTGCGGCAGGATGATGAGCTGCAGCGTCCGCCAGTAGGGCAGGCCGACGGCGTGTCCCGCCTCGTACTGGCCGCGCGGCAGCGCCTGCAGGCCGCCGCGGATGTACTCCGCCATATAGGCGCCCGTGAAGACGGCGAGCACGATCATCGTGCGGACGATGAGGTCGCCGCCGATGATGTCGCCCAGGATGAAGAGTGCGACGAAGAGCCAGCCGATCAGCGGCGCCCCCCGGACCGTCTCGATGTAGAACGTGCAGCTCCACGAGATCGCCCGCAGCTTCGAGGCCCGTCCCACCGCGAGGGGAATGCCCACGAAGATCCCGCCGACGATGCCTGCGGGGGCGAGCAGCAGGTTCAGCAGGTAGCCCGAGAGTTCGTCCGAGTCGGCTCCGCCACCGGCCATGAGCACCATGAAGACGATCGGCACCGACAGCATGAGCACTGCGCTCAGCGCCCGCACCGCGAGCGTTCGCCCGGGGCCGTGTTCCCTCGGGACGCGCCGGCAGGCGAAATAGGCGACCGCGAGCAGGACCACCGCTCCCGCGAACCAGAGCGTCGACCAGAGCGCCGCGCCGCCGTGCGCCAGCATGAAGACCCCGAAGGCCGACGCGGGCACCATGAAGAGGATGTCGCGCCGCCCGAAGCTCGACCACATCCCGTAGCTGGCGCCGACGAGCGCGAAGACGAAGCCGAGCCCGACCCACAGCCGCCACTCCTGGTCGTGCGGGAAGCCGCCGGCGAAGAGCAGCCAGCGGTTGTCGGTCACCACACGCCAGTTCGCGTAGGAGAAGATGAACCAGGCGACGATGCCGAGGATCGCCGCCAGCACCGCGAAGGTCACGACGGTGAGGAGCGTTCCGGTCGGCGACGGGACGAGGTTCTGGCGAAGCCACTCGCGGGCGCGCACCGAGCGAGGGCGGGCCGCCCGCTGCCGGTAGGGAGGGAGGACGACACGCCTCGCCCGCGGCGGCGCGATCCCCCCGCCTGCGGGGTCCGGGACCGGCATCTCGTTGGTCATCGCGCCCCCTAGACCTGATGCAGAGTGACGCGCGCGTTCAGGATGTTCATCAGGGCCGAGATGATCAGCGACAGGATCATGTACGTGACGATGATCATGGCGAAGACCTCGACGGCGTGCCCGATCTTGTTCGAGATGATGCTCGCCACGAAGAAGAGGTCGAAGTACGAGACGCCCAGCGCGATGCTGGAGTTCTTGTTGGCGCTCAGGTACTGATTCGTCACGGAGGGGATCATCTGCCGCAGCGCCTGCGGCAGGATGACGAGCGTGAGCCGCTGGTATCCGCTCAACCCGACCGCCTTGGCCGCCTCGGTCTGGCCGGCGGGAAGGGCCTGGATGCTGGCGCGCACGATCTCCGCGATGTAGGCGCCGGTGTAGACCGTGAGCGCGAGCGCCAGGGAGGCGAACTCCGGGAAGACCGACATCCCCCTCGCGTACGTGGTCCCGTCCACCATCGGACGGTCGATGCCGACCGGCAGGCCCAGGAGCAGGTAGCTCCCCGCGGCGATCGCACCGAAGGTCGTCAGCGCGACGCGGTTCGGGTAGCGGAAGTCGCCGGTCTCGCGCTCCTGGTGCTGCCGCACGGCGCGCAGCCTCAGCGCGACCGCGGCGCCGACGGCGATCGCGGCGATCCAGGCGGCCGCGAGCCACTCCGGTCCACCCCACAGACCGGCGCGCGTGTCCGGCCACGGAATCGCCACGCCCCGGTTGGACAGCAGGAACGAGTCGCCGACGTTGACGACGCTCTCGATTCCGGGGAGGCCGAAGAGGAGGATCGCGTACCAGATCACGGCCTGGACGTAGAGCGGCGTGTTGCGGAAGGTCTCGACGAAGAGCATCGCCGACTTCGCCACCAGCCAGTTCTGCGAGAGTCGCGCCACGCCGACGACGACGCCCACCACCGTCGCGAGCGCGATCGCGACGGCCACGACCCGGATCGTCGACCAGACGCCCACCAGGTACATCGTCAGGCGGGAGCTCGTCGTTCCGTCGAAGTCGACCAGCCACTGGTTGCCGATGTCGAACGCCGCCGGCTGCGGCAGGAAGCCGAACCCGTACTCGCGGTTCCCGAGCGCGGAGACAACGTAGGCGACGGCGAGCGCCGTGAGCACGACGTAGACGATCTCGATGAACCATCGCCGGGCGCGGCGCTGGTAGAGGAGCGGCACGCGAGCCGACGCGAGCTGCGGGCCGGGGCCCCTCACCGCCTGCTGGGCCATCTGGCCGCCCTTCGCGCCCCCGCCGGCCTCCCCACGCGGATGATAGCGGCAACGCCGCCGGATAGGTGAAGGGGGGAGCGCCCGCGGGCGCTCCCCCCTTGTACCGGTCGGTGCTCAGGCACCG
>VYDC01000043.1 GCA_009843585.1 Chloroflexota bacterium
GAGCTTCGCGAGCGCCGCCCGGCGGGAGCCGAGCGCCGTCAGCGCCTCGTCGAGCATCTCGGCCGTCGCCTTCGTCTGGGCCGAGGCGTCCGGGTAGCCGGCCCGTCCGCCGGGGAGCGCGCCGCTTGCCGGGTCGGCGCCGACCGAGCCCGAGAGGAAGGTGAGATCGCCCGCCCGGACGGCGGCGCAGAACGGCCACGGCGTGCTGAAGACGAGCGGCGAGCTGATGGTGGTGCGCGGCACGGGGGCTCCCTTCTGCCCGCGCGAGTCTGCCACGGCCGGGCACCCCGCGCGAGGCGCGTGCTTCCGCGCGGGGGCGGCTCCGGGGGCGCTGGGGTAGAGTCGCCCGGGGAGGTGAGGGTGCCCGCAGGGCCGCTTCTGCCGCTGCCGGAGCTTGAGGCGAGGATCGAGCGCTGGATCGCGCTCGAGGCCGCCTCGGAGGAGGCCTTCGGGCTTCCGCCAGAGGAGTTCTCCGACGACCGGGAGGAGAAGTTCGCGCGCTGGGTCGTGATGGCGGCCTCCGTCCACCCCCGCTTCCGCTTCGTCCGCAACGAGACGGTGCACTGGTCGCCGCCTGAGCAGCCGCTCGCCGCCTCGCGGGTGGCGCTGCTCTCGACCGGCGGCATCCGGCTCCGCTCGCAGGCTCCCTACGAGGTCGACTGCGAGCTCGCCGACGCCTCGTGGAACGCGATCCCCCGGGAGGCCGGCCCCGGCGACTTCGCGATCGATCACGAGCACTACAACCACGCCGACGCCGACCGCGACGTGAACTGCATGCTCCCCGTCGAGCGCCTGCGCGAGCTCGCCGCCACGGGGGAGGTCGGAGGGGTGGCGCCGCGCCACGTCGGCCTGATGGGGTGCATCTCCGACCCCTCAGAGCTCCTCCACGGGACGGCGCCCCGGCTCGCCGAGATGCTCTTGGCCGACGGGGTGGATCTCGTCCTGCTCACGCCGGGGTGATGGCTCTGCCATCGGTCCGTGGGACTGATCCAGAACGTCATCGAGGGGGCCGGGATCACCACCATCTCGGCGACGATGAAGCCCGAGATCACCCACTACGTCCGCGCACCGCGCGCCGCGCGGATGCGGCTCCCGCAGGGCAACCCGCTCGGCGAGGCGGGGCGGGCTGAGCAGCAGCGCGTCATCCTCGGCGATCTGCTGAGGCTGCCCTGGGTGATCACGGAGCCGGAGAGCATCGTGACGCTGCCGCACCGCTGGCGCCGGGAGGCCCGGCCCTCGGTGCGGCTGCCGGGCGAGACGGGCGGGGAGGTGACCGCTGCTCTTTGAGGAGGTCGAGGAGATCCGCGCGGCGTGGGACCGCCTGCTGCTTGAGGCGGAGCGCTACCGCGACCGCCTCGAGCAGCTGCGCGAGGAGGAGCGCGCGCGGCCCGAGCCCTCCGCCCGCAGGCTGCGCACGCTCGAGGTCGCCATCCGCGAGGCGGACGATCTCGTCCAGGTCGTCGACGACGTCGCCGGCGACCGGCTGCTCCGCGTGCAGGACCGCCAGGTGATCCTCCAGAAGATCCCGTTTCAGCCGCCCGAGGGCGCGCCGGACGGCGCTCCCGACGCCGCGCCGACCGGCGAGGAGAGGCCGGAAGCGGGCCCTTAGCGAGCGAGCCCGGGGCCGAAGCGCTATCCTGTCGTGCGCGGGGGGGTTGCCGTATGCCGGAGTCGACCGCGGACGGGGGCGAGTGCGTCCAGCACTGGTTGCCCGCCGCGCGGGGGCCGGACGGCCCCGGGGCGACCTGCAACAACGGCGGCGCGAGCCGCCGCTTCGCGCCGGAGGCGCGCCCGACGCTCCGTGCATCCAAGTCCCGCCGCGCGCGCCCCGCAGGGGGCTCCGCGCGGGCGTAGCTCCCTGACCCGCCGCCTGACCCGCCGCCGCCGCAGCCGACCTCCCGTCCCTCCGCGCGACCGCCTCCCGCGCCCCGGCTGCCGGTGGGGTGCCTAGCCGCGGGGGAGGCCGAGCCCGCGCGTCGCGATGACGTTGCGCTGGATCTCCGACGTCCCGCCGCCGATCGAGCGCGCGACGGTGAAGCAGTAGTTCTGGGTGTGGCGCGCCATCATCGGCGTGCGCGGCTCGTCCGGGTCCCAGAGGTGGGCGTAGAGGCCGAAGAGCTTCGTCCCGGTGCGCGCGACGGCCTTGTCCAGCGCCTCCCCGAAGATCTTCGAGACCGAGGCCTCGTAGTTGGGGACCTGGCCGCGGGCCTGCATCGAGATGATGCGGAGCGAGAAGGTGAGGAGCACCTCGGACTCGATGGCGAGCTGCGCGAGCTGCTGGCGGAGCGCCCGGCCCTCGCCGCCTCGGCCGATGCGCGAGCGCTCCCGGCCCTCTCCGGTGATGAAGTCGGCGAGGCGGCGAATCTGCCGCTGCGCCGCGACCGCGCCGGTGACGTTGGAGCGCTCGTGGTCGAGGAGCGTCATCGCGACGTACCAGCCGCGGTTCTCCTCGCCGACCCGCTGGTCGGCCGGCACGCGCACGTCCTCGAAGAAGGTCTCGTTGAACTCGTGCTGCCAGCCCATGTTCACCAGCGGCCGCACCGTGATGCCGGGCGTGCGGATGTCCATCAGCACGAAGGAGATGCCCCGGTGCTTCGGCTGGTCGGGGTCGGTGCGGGTGAGGACGAAGATCCAGTCCGCCTGGTGCGCGTGCGTGGTCCAGATCTTCTGGCCGTTCACGACGTAGTCGTCGCCGTCGCGCACGGCGCGCGTGCGCAGGGAGGCGAGATCGGAGCCGGCGCCCGGCTCCGAGTAGCCCTGCGCCCAGACGACGGAGGCGTCGAGGATGCGCGGGAGGTGCGTGCTCCGGAGCTCCTCGTCGCCGTGGATGATGAGGACGGGGCCCAGCATGTCGATGCCGACGTTCGAGCCGGGCGGCGGCGCGTCGGCCGCCGCCATCTCCTGCTTCAGGATGAACTGCTCCAGCATCCCGAGCCCGCCGCCGCCGTACTCGGCCGGCCACGCCGGCGCGAACCATCCCCGCGAGCGCACCGACTCGGCCCAGCTCGCCGAGGCCTCGCGCTTCTGCGGATCGTCCGAGGCCCGGTCCTCCTCCCACAGGAAGGCCGTCTCCGGGCGCCCGTTCTCCGCGAGCTCGCGGTAGCGGGGAGGGAGCTCCTCCTCGATGAGGGCCCGCACCTCGGCGCGGAAGGCGGCCTGCTCTCGGGTGTCGGCGAAGTCCATCGGGGTCCCCTCCCGGCGCCCCGGGAGGATCGCCCGCCCGGGGCCCCGCCGCAAGCGGCGCGGGCTACGCGGGTGCCGCGGGGCGCGGCGTGAGGCCGCAGGCCTCCGCGACCAGCTCGTAGGAGCGGACGCGGTCGGAGAAGTCGTGCGTGATCGTGACCAGCAGCACCTCGTCGGTGCCGTACGCGCTCGCGAGCGCCTCCAGCTGCTCCCGCACCTGCCTGGGATCGCCGATCGCCGACTGCGAGCGGGCGTACTCGACGTAGTCGAGCTCGGCGGGGGTGTAGCCGAAGGCGAGCGCCTCCTCGACCGGCGGGACGCCCGCGCGGCCCCCGCTCCGCGAGCGGCGGAAGCGCCAGCAGAAGCGGCTCCACGAGAGCATCTCGGCGCGCTCCCCGCTCTCGGCGCAGAGCGCCGTGACGGCGACCGAGAGCCGCGGCTCCTGAAGCTGCCCAGAGGGCCGGAAGCGCTCGCGGTAGAGGCGCGCCGCCCGCTCGCCGAGCTCGGCCACGGGGTTGATGAACTGCGCGTAGGAGAAGGCGAGGCCCCGCTCGGCGGCGAGGGCGGCGCTCTCCGTCGACGAGCCAAGGAGCCAGACCTCGGGAAGCGCGCCCGGTGCGAGCGCGCCCTCCGGGTCGCGGGCCGGCTCGGGCGTGACGCGCACGCCCGCGAGGGGATGACCGGGCGGGTATCCCCCCTCGAGCAGCGAGACGAGCTCCTCGACCTGCTCCGGGTAGCGGTCGAGCGCGGCGTGGCGTCCCTGCGGCGAGAGGGCGTGGGCGGTGCGCAGGTCGCTCCCGGGCGCGCGCCCGAGCCCCAGGTCGATGCGCCCGGGGAAGAGCTCGGTCAGGAGGCGGAACTGCTCGGCGACCTTGAGCGGCGAGTAGTGCGTCAGCATCACGCCGCCCGAGCCGACCCGCATCCGGCCGGTCTCCCGGGCGATGAGCGGGATCAGGATCTCGGGGCTGGCGCTCGCGAGCCCGCCCGCGCCGTGGTGCTCGGCGAGCCAGTAGCGGTGGTAGCCGAGGCGGTCGCAGGCGCGGGCGAGCTCGAGGGTCTCTGAGAGCGCCTCCCGCGCCGTGCCGCCCTGGCGTCGCGGCGACTGGTCGACCACGCCCAGCGTGAGCGCCACCGCTCCTCCTCCCGCCCGCGGCGCCTCGTGACGCGCGGCCCGTACGCTACGCTCAGAGGCGCCGTCGCGCGACGAGGGGGCGAGGCAGGAGGCGCGCGCTGCGCACGATCCGGCTGCTTCAGGGGAGCTACGCGAGCGCGGAGTCGCCGGCGCTCGACACGGCTCTCTCGCGGGCGCTCCTGGAGCGCGCCTCCTCGGGCGAGGAGCCGGAGACCCTCCGCCTCTACCGCGCCCGCCCCGAGGTCGCCTTCGGACCCGCCGACACCGCCGCGGGCGGCTATCAGGAGGCCGTGCGCGCGGCCCGGGCGCTCGGCTTCGCGGCCGTCGAGCGGCTCGCCGGGGGGAGGGCCGCGGTCTTCCACGAGGGGACGCTCGCCTTCGCGTGGGCGGTGCCGGATGCCGCGCCCCGCCTCGGCATCCGCGCGCGCTTCGAGGAGCTCTCCTCCTGCGTTCAGGCGGCGCTCTGCTCGCTCGGCGTCGACGCGCGCGTCGGGGAGGTGCCGGGCGAGTACTGCCCGGGGAGCTACTCGGTGAGCGCCTCGGGCGAGCGGAAGCTGATGGGGGTCGGGCAGCGCCTGCTCGCTGGCGCCGCGCACGTCGGGGGCGTCATCGTCGTCCACGACTCCGGGCGCGTTCGCGAGGCGCTCACCCCCGTCTACCGGGCGCTCGGCGTCTCCTGGCGGCCCGAGGCGACCGGGGCCGTCGAGGAGGAGATCCCCGGGGTCGGGCTCGACGCCGTCGCGGGCGCCCTGCTCGGAGCCATCGGCGAGCGCCACGAGCTGGTCCCGGGGACGCTCTCCGAGGAGGTTCTG
Source organism: Chloroflexota bacterium (assembly GCA_009843585.1). Lineage (GTDB taxonomy): Bacteria > Chloroflexota > Dehalococcoidia > UBA2979 > UBA2979 > VYDC01. The sequence continues at coordinate 5,128 of VYDC01000043.1, forward strand.
GCCCGCGCCCGCGCGCTCGAGCCCTCGCACCACGCCGCGCCCGGCGCGACGGCCCCGCGCGAGCGCCCGCCCGCGGCGCAGGAGGGCGCCTCCCCGGCGCGGCGCCCGCCGCTGGACGCCGCTCGGTAGGATCGGCGCCGGCCCGCGGGACCGCGGGCCGGGCGGAGCGGGGGCGCAGGTGGCGCA
>VYDC01000085.1:0-1972 GCA_009843585.1 Chloroflexota bacterium
GGCGGCGCGCGGCGCCGCCTCTCACAGCCTACCCGCTACCCGCCGGCGGCCCGGGCGCCCTACGCGGGCGGCGGGGTGCTCAGCGGGGTGGCCCGCGTGAGACCCCCCGCGCGGCCGAGATGCAGTACGACGATCGCGACCGCCACCAGGAGCGCGGAGCCCCAGAAGATCGACGCCACCCCCCAGAGGCTCGCGAGGACGCCGAAGGCGACGCCGGCCCCGATGCCGGCGACGTCCCAGGCGAGCTGCAGCACGGCCGTCGCGCCCCCCTGCTGCTCGTAGGGGACGCGGTCCAGCGCGAGCGCGAAGCAGCCGGTCTGGGTCGAGCCGAGGCCGAGACCGGAGCAGAGGCCGGCGGCGAGCACGACCGCGAAGCTCTCGGCCGAGCCGAGCAAGATCATCGCGACGACCATCCCGCTCAGCCCGAAGGTGATGACCGGCACGCGCCCGACGCGATCGGAGATGCGCCCGCCGAGCGGCCGCGCCACCAGTGAGGCGCCGCCGTGCATCGTGAAGAAGAACGCCACCTCGCCGAGGCCGCGCTCCTTCCCGAGGAGCGGCAGGAAGATGAAGGCCGCCGTGAAGGCGAGCGTCGTCGCGAGAAAGATCGAGGCCGGGAAGATCGCGCGCGGCGGGAGCAGAGGGCCGCTGCGACCGGAGCGCACGGCGGCGCCGACGGGGGGCTCGGAGACGGGCTGGACGACGAGCAGGGCCGCCGCCGCGGTGAGGCTCGCGATGACGAAGACGGCCCCGAAACCCCACTGCGCCGCGAACCAGGCGCCGGCGACCGGCCCGACCATCTGCGCGCTGCCGGCCGCCATGCCGAAGAAGCCGACGCCCTCGCCCCGGCGCGAGGCCGGCACGATCGCGGCCATCAGCGCCGCCGCCGAGGTCGGCACCATCGCGACGCCGATGCCCTGCACCAGGCGCAGCGCGAAGAGCGCGAGCATCTCACCCGTGCCGGCCATCGGCGCTATAGAGAGCGCCATCACGACGAGCCCGCCGCGGACGAGCCACTTGCGGCCCCCGCGGTCGCTCCAGCGGCCGACATAGGGCCGGAGCACGATGGGGACGACGGCGAAGGCCCCCACCACCAGGCCCACCTCCCACTCGGCGCCCCCGACGTCGTCGATGTAGTCGGGGAGGGTGGTGGTGAGATAGAAGAGGCTCGCGAAGAAGGAGAAGGTCGTCAGGAGCGTGAGCACGTAGTCGCGGCTCCAGAGCGGCTCGCGCCCGGCGCCGACGCTCACCTCGCCGCGTCCCCGGCGCGTGCGAGCGCACCCGCAGGCAGGAGCGCGTGCACGCCGCGCACGCCGGCGTTCACGATCTGCGTCACGCGCAGGTCGACCACGACCGAGGCGAGCGCGAGCGCCTGCGAGCGCGAGAGGCCCTCGCGCTCGGCGATGAGCCCGACCATCGCGTCGAGCGCGATGTGCGCCGCCTCGTCGAGATCCTCGTGCACACCGAGCGTGAGAGTGCCGGCCGGCGTCTCGGCGCGCATCGTCTCAATCGCCAGGTCCTCGTGGAGGCGCACGACGAGCTCGACGCGCTCCATGGCGCATTCCACGGCCGTCCCGGAGACCTCGCCGTCTCCCTGCGCGCCGTGGCCGTCGCCGACGGAGAGCAGCGCACCCGGCGCCGCGACCGGGAGCAGGAGCCGGCTTCCGGCGACGAGCTCCCGGCAGTCGATGTTCCCGCCCTCGCGCCGGGGGGGCCACGTCGGATGCAGCCCGGGCTCGGCCGGGGCGAGCCCGATCACCCCCAGGAAGGGGCGCAGCGTGACGGTGTGGCCGAACTGATCGCGCGCCAGCCCGGCCTCGCGGTCGAGATCCCAGCGGAGCAGCGCCGGCCGGTCCGACACGCCGAGGCGCTCGGCAAGCGGCGTCGGGCGGCGAGCGGCGAACGTCCAGCCCCAGGGCCCGGTGCGCAGCGAGACGACCTCCACCTCGAGCGTCATCCCCGGCGCCGCGCC
>VYDC01000085.1:1982-5285 GCA_009843585.1 Chloroflexota bacterium
GCCCGTGAGCGCGTGACCGTCGTCGATGCCCTCGCGTCGCGGTTCGTAGGCGCGGTGGGGCGAGCCGTCCTCGTGAGGCGGCTCCAGGCTCCACAGGGCGTCGAGGGTGGAGAGCACGACGGTGTCGCCGGAGTCGACGGTGAGCGCCGCGGGTAGCTCGCGCGAGAAACGGCCATGCAGCGTCCCGCCGCCCGCCGTCAGAACGTGCGTCGCCACCCTGGCCTCCGCCTTCGCGCGGTGAAGTCGGCTGAGAGCGGCGCCGGGCTCCGCCTCGCGACAGCATAGCGCCGCCCTCCCCGCGGTCGCCCGGGGGCCGGGCCGTCGACCCTGCGGGGGAGCGGTGCTAGCGTCGCCGCCAAAGAGGGGCCGGCGGCCTCGGGCCCTCCGCCGGTGGGGAGATGCCTCGGTGGTGAGGTTCCCGGCGCTCACGCTCGCGGCCGCGCTCGCCCTGACCGCGCCGCTGCTGGCCGCCGGCTGCGGCGCCGTCGAGTTCGGGGTCGAGTTCGGCGGCGATGAGGAGCGCGTCCTCACGCTCCGCTACTGGCAGGCTCCCTCGCTCCCGAGCCCCTACCTCTCCTCCGGCTTCAAGGACCGAGACGCCTCGGCGGTCACGCTCGAACCCCTGGCGAGCTACGACCCGGAGGGGCGTCTCGTCCCCCGGCTCGCCGCCGCGATCCCGACCGTGGAGAACGGCGGCATCGCGCCCGACGGGACCCGGATCACCTGGCGGCTGCGCCCGGACCTCCGGTGGTCGGACGGGAGCGAGCTGACCGCCGACGACGTCGTCTTCACCTGGCGCTACTGCACCGCCGCGGAGAGCGGCTGCACCAACGACAGCGCCTTCGCGGGCATCGCCTCGGTGAGCGCCCCCGACGAGCGCACGGTCGAGATCCTCTTCGAGGCGCCCCGGAGCTACCCCTACGACGCCTTCGTCGGCGCCGCGACCCCGGTCATCAGCGAGGCGCAGTTCGCGCGCTGCCTGGGCGAGGCGGCCCGGCGCTGCGTCGAGCAGAACGAGTCCCCGCTCGGGAGCGGCCCCTACCGCATCGTCGAGTTCGTCCCCAACGAGCGCGCCCTGTACGAGCGCAACCCGCACTACCGCGGCGAGCGCCCCTACTTCGATCGCGTGGTGCTCGAGGGCGGCGGCGACGCGCACTCCGCGGCGCACGCCGTGCTCGTGAGCGGGGAGGCCGACTACGCCTGGAACCTCCAGCTCGAGCCGGGGGAGCTCGCGGAGCTTGAGGCCGGGGGGCAGGGCACGGTGGTGGCGGCCTTCGCGAGCATCGTCGAGCGCCTCGTCCTCAACCAGACCAACCCGGATCCCTCCCTGGGCGAGCGGCGCTCCGAGTACCTGGACGGCGAGAACCCCCATCCCTTCCTGACGTTCGCGCCGATCCGCCGCGCGATGTCGATGGCGATCTCGCGGGACCGCATCGCCACGGAGCTCTACGGCTTCGCCGGGAGACCGACCTGCAACCTCATCGCGGCGCCCCCGCGCTACGCGTCGACCGGAAACGAGGAGTGCCTGCGGCAGGACCGCGCCGGCGCCAACGCCCTGCTCGACGCGAGCGGCGTCGCCGACACCGACGGCGACGGCATCCGCGAGTACCAAGGCCTTCCCCTGCGCATCACCTACCAGACGACGGTCAACCCGGTGCGCCAGGCGACGCAGGAGCTGGTGCGGGGGTGGTGGCGCGAGATCGGCATCGAGGCCGAGCTCGTCCAGCACGACGCCTCGGTCTTCTTCGGCGCCGACGCGGTGAGCGACCCGGCCGCCTCGTACCGCCGCTTCTTCGCCGACGTCCAGATGTACGCGACCGGGCCGGGCGTCGACCCGCAGGGTTACCTCGAGGGGCTGCGCTGCGACCACATCCAGACCCGGGAGGACAACTGGGCCGGCGAGAACAACGCCCGCTCCTGCAACCCGTCCTACGACGAGCTGCTCGCGCGGCTCGCCGCGCTCCCGCTGGGGACGGGGCGGGAGGCGCTCGTCCGGGAGCTGAACGACGTCCTCGTCGAGAGCCGCTACGAGATCCCGCTGGTGCTGCGGGGGTCGGTCTCCGCGCACGCACGCACGCTTGAGGGCGTGCGCATCAACGGGTGGGACAGCGAGCTCTGGAACATCGCCGAGTGGCGCCGCTAGCCCGCAACGTCACCGGCGCGAGGACGCAGCTGACTGCAGCCGGCCGCCGACGGCGGCGACGCGGCGAGCGTCCCCGAAGGCGCCGGCGCCAGCGCGCCTCGCATGCGGGGACCGGAAGGTGGACGCCTCCCGCTCAGGGTGCCGCGACGTGGACGTCGACGACGGCGGCCTGCCCGCGATCGACGGCCGCGACCGCGCGCTCGAGCGCCGGGCGCAGCTCCGCCGGCTCCTCGACCGTCTCGCCGTGCGCGCGGCAGGCGCGCGCGAGCGCAGCGTAGTCCGGCGGCGGATCGATGCGGATCCCGGGCCAGTTCCCGGTCGCCTGCGCGTAGCTCTCCGGGAAGGCGCCGCGCAGCGCGTTCCGGGTCGCGTTGTGCATGCGGTTGTTGAAGATGAGCGTCAGGAAGGGCGCCTCCTGCACGTCCGCAGCCCACAGCGCCGCCGTCGGGCAGCCGTAGACGAAGGTGCCGTCGCCGACGAGCGCGACGACGCGGCGCTCCGGCTCCGCCAGCTTCACGCCGACCGCGGCGCCGAGCGCCCAGCCGAGCGAGGAGCCGGCGCTCTTGAAGAGAGAGCCGGGCCGGGTGCGGCGCAGCATCCGCGAGACCCAGGGCGAGTTCCCGACCGCCTCGTCGAGGACGGTCCACTCCTCGTCGATGAGCTCGCCCGCGACCGCGGCGACGTGATCCGCCGCGAGCGGCGAGAGGTGCGCCTTCTCCTCCGCCGCCTCGCGCCAGCCGCGGCGGCGCTCGGCGTTGGCGCGCTCGACCGCCTGCCGCCTCGCGGCGGCGCGCGCCGCCTGCTCCGGCGTCCTCGCCTCCTCGAGCGCGCGCAGCAGCACGCGGAGCGCGAGCGCGGGATCGGCCTGGATCGCGACGTCGACGGGGAAGCCGGTGAGCGGCACGGTCGCCTTCACCGGATCGGCGTCCACCTCGATCACCGTCGCGCCTGCGCGCGGGCGCACCTGCTGCGGGATGTAGGGGACGAGCGTGTCGACGGCGAGGATCACGTCTGCCTCCGCCACCGCCTCCGTCGCCTGCGTCCCGGCGAAGAGCGGGTGCGTGGTGGGGATGGAGAGCCGGAATCCGTTGGCGTAGACCGGGGCGCCCAGCGCCTCGGCGAGCTCGACCAGCGGGGCGACGGCGTCGGGGTCGCGACCG
>VYDC01000077.1 GCA_009843585.1 Chloroflexota bacterium
CACTGAGACTGCTGCCGCCGCGAAACCGCCGCCGGCGACGGAGAGGAATCTCCGTCGTCCGACGAGCTTCACCGCCGGGTCGGGGAACGCGTCGTCCGCCTCCGGGTCGTCCAGGGCGGCGAGGCGGAGCAGTCCGAGCAGCACCGCCACTCCCGCGCCGCCGGCGGCGACCGCGGTGACCCAGGCCTGCGTGCCCGACGTCAGAGGATCATGGATCGCAGCGAGTCCGCCGACGAGGGCGAAGGCCGCCAGGGCGAGCACGCCGGCTGCGCGCGAGCGCATCGAGAGCGCGCCCAGGAGGGCACCGAGCAGGAGCGAGGCGGAGACGATGCCGATGATCAGCGCGGGCTTGTCGTTCGTGCCGAAGATCTCGATGGCGAAGTCGGTGGCCGCGCGGGGCGATCGGTCGATGATGACGTCGCCGATTGCGACGACGAGCGACGCTCCGTCGACACCGCGTGCGACGACGTCTCCGACGGCAAGCGCCGTCGCGGCGGCGACCGCGCCAGCCACCGCTCCGGGCCACCGCACGCGCAGCCGGCTCATCATGGTCGCCCCCGTTGTCCTGCCGCCGGTGGCTCGACGCCCCGGCGGAGACCACGGTAGACGGTGATCCTTACGGAATGGGGACGTCCCGTCGCCGCGGCGCTCGCTCTCCGCTCCCCTCGGCGCCGGGGCGGGACGCGGGAGGATCGGCTACCATTCGCGCAGACAGCGTCGGCCTCGGTAGAGGAGATGCGCATGCGCCGCCTGAGGGGGACTCTCCTCGCCGGGTCACTGTCCGTCCTCCTCGTGATCGCCGGGGCGGTCGCCTGCGACGGTGATGAGGAGTCCGACGAGACGGGCCCGCTCCGGATCGGCGTGATGGAGTCCGTCACCGGCCCGGGCGAGACATACGGCACCGTCGCGGTGCAGGCGAAGCAGATGGCGGTCGACGAGATCAACGCCGCTGGCGGGATCAACGGGCGCCCGCTCGAGCTCGTCGTCGAGGACGAGAAGTGCAACGCGCAGGACGCCATCACCGCCTACCAGAAGCTCACCGACGTGGACGGCGTGAAGATCATCCTCGGGACGTCGTGCAGCGGCGCCATGCTCGGCGCCGCGCCGCTCGCCGAGGAGGACGGCGTCATCCTCTTCTCGGGCCTCGCGACCAACCCCGACATCGCGAACGCGGGCGACTTCATCTTCCGGACGGCGATCAGCGACACCCAGGTCGGGGTCGACACCGGCAACGTCATGTGGTCCGACGGGATCCGCCGCCTCGCGACGATCACGGAGCTGACCGACTACGCCGAGGGCGTGAGGCGGACGACCGTCGCCCAGTTCGAGACGCTGGGCGGGGAGGTCGTCGGGGCCGAGAGCTACGCTTCCGACACGACGGACTTCCGCACCCAGCTGACAAAGCTGGTGGAGGCGGACCCCGACGCGCTCCACATCGCGGCGCAGTCCGAGTTCGCGGGCGGGACGATCGTGAAGCAGGTGCGCGAGATCGGCTACGACGGGCCTCTCTACGGAGAGGTCGTTGCCGCAGGGACGACGGCGCTCGAGATCGCCGGCGACGCGGCGACCGGGCTGAAGGTGATCACGGCGGACATCGATCCCGCGAACCAGAGGGGCACCGCCGTGCTCTCCCGGTTCCTCGAGCGCTACGGCTACGTGACGCTCCCGTGGTACGTCGGCTCGGCATACGACGACGTGTACATCGCCGCCGAGTGCCTCAGGATGACCAACGACGATCAGGACGCGGCGGGGTTCCGGGACTGCCTCTACGCAATCACGTGGAGCGGCGCGATCGGCGAGGGTTACAGCTTCGACGAGAACGGCGAGGTGGTCGGTCTCACGAATATCGTCGCGGAGGTGCTCCCACCGGCCGAGCGCACCGCCGAGAACTTCGGCTATCGGGTGCTGGGCCCGGCCCCGACGAACTGAGGTCGCCCCACCAGGTACCCCGGCCGGCGTGCTGGCGCGGGGCCGTGAGGCGGCATCGCGGTGCCGGCGTCGGAGCGGGCGGCGGGCATCTCGCGCTGCGGGGCGGGTAGGGATGCCACTTCCGGAACAGTTCATCGGTCGCGGCGACCACCAGCGGCGCCTCGGCGTCGCGCTGGCGGCGCTGGTCATCGCCTACATCTCGTGGAAGGTGCTCCAGTCCCCAGAGCAGGCGCTGCAGTTCACCTACAACGGGCTCTCCGTGGGGGCCGTCTACGCGCTCCTCGCGATGGGATTCACGGTCGTCTACAGCACGGTTTGGTTCTTCGATCTCTCCTACGGCGCCGCGGCGGCGATGGGGGCCTACGGCGTCTTCTACCTGCGATCGCAGGAGGCGCTCGGCGGGCAGTACGAGGGCAACAACCCGATCGTGAACGTCGTGCTGGGCGCGGTGGTCGCCGGTGTAGTCGGATGGGCGCTGCACGCCGCGCTCTCCGGGCGGCTTCGAGCCCGGTTCCGCCGTGGGACGCTGCTCCTGGCTGCGGGGGCGCTCTCCGCCGGCTCGGGCCTCTACACGGTTCTGGTGCTCGCGTTCCCCGCCGAGATCAACCTCCTGCTCAGCCCGGCGGTCTGCGCGGTGACGGCGCTCCTCTCCTCGTGGGCGCTCTGCCGCCTCTACCGGGTCCTGCGCCCCGGCGCGCGTCTCGCACCGTTCGTCGCGGCGTCGGCGCCCGTCTCGGGCGCCGCGGGGCTCGCCTGTGCGCTGCTGGTCGCCGGCGCGGACGGCTCCCGCCTCTACCTGAGCTGGGCCGTCTCGTGCGCGGTGGCGGGCGCCGTCGGGCTCGCCCTGTACCGGGGCCTCTACATCTACATGCGTGAGCGGGCGCACTCGCCCCTCGTGATGCTGGTCGCCTCCCTGGGCGTGCTGCTGGCCGTGACCGCCGCCATCACCCTGGTCTTCGAGAGCGCGCCGCGCCCGCTGCCCGAGGCCTTCGGCAGCGATCCCCGAACGATCGGCGGAGCGAGCATCAAGGGCTTCAACCTCTTCACCATCGGCGTGGCGGTGGCCGGTCTCCTGTTCCTGCGCCTCCTCCTTGGCGCCACCACCTTCGGCAAACAGGTGCGAGCCGTCGGTGACGACGAGGAGGTGGCGAAGGTCGTCGGGATCAACACGACGGTCGTGATCGCGACGGTCTTCTTCATCGGTGCCGTTCTTGCCGCGCTGGCCGGGCTGCTGAGCGGCCACGACACCGCCGTGCAGCCGCGGATGGGACTCCTGCTCCTGGTGAAGGGGTGGATCGCCTCCGTGGTCGGTGGCATCGGGAACCTCTACGGCGCGCTGCTCGGCGGATTCGCCCTCGGCCTGGTCGAGCAGTTCGGGATCTGGGACCTCGCCGGCGAGTGGCGGGACCTGATCTCCTTCGTGGTCCTGATCCTCTTCCTCTCGTTCTGGCCCACGGGCCTCTTGCCCCGGCGATAGGCGGCCGGTGTGAACGCCACTCCCCCTCGCCTGGTCCCGGCGGCCATGCGCGCGCGGATCGGGCTCATCGCCGCGAGCCGCGGCAATGTCGAGCTCTGGGCGAATCTCGCGGTACTGACGTGGGCGGTGGCGTTCCTGGTGTGGCAGGGCACCGGCTTCGCGGTGACGGTCGGGACCGTCTTCGCCATCTGGGCGATCCTGGCGGTCAGCCTCAACCTCGTGGTCGGCTTCACGGGTCTGCTCTCCATCGCGCACGTCGGCTTCTTCGGTATCGGCGCGTACTCGATGGCGATACTCACCTCCGGCACCTCGTACGACGCGCTCCGGACGGATGCCATCCCGACGTTCGGGTGGCCGTTCTTCGCCGCCCTCCCCGTCAGCGCCTTGGCGGCGGGTCTCGTCGCGGCCGTCGTCGGGGTCGTGCTGAACCGGTTCCGGGACGACATCTTCGTGCTCGTCACCTTCGGCTTCGCCATCATCAGCTACAGCGTCTTCCTGAACTGGAACGAGCTGACCCGCGGTGCCTTCGGCATCCACGACATCGCCAGGCCGGCGGCGGGGGGGCTAGTGCTCGACTCGGACGGCGAGTTCCTGGCGTTCACGTTGCTCTGTCTCGCGCTCACCGTCGCGGTCTCCTGGCTCTTGGTGAGCTCCTCGTTCGGCCGCGTGCTCCTCGCAATCCGGGAGGACGAGGGCGCGGCCGAGGTCTTCGGCTACCGCGTGGCGCACTACAAGTTCACGGTCTGGATCATCTCCGCGATGCTGGCCGGGATCGCAGGCGGCCTCTTCAGCAGCTGGACCCGCTTCGTCGATCCGTACTCGTTCGTCCTGCTCGAGTCGATCGTGCTCGTCTCCGTCGTCATCCTCGGCGGGCTGGCCACGATCTGGGGCTCCCTGCTCGGGGTGATGGCCTTCGTCCTGCTCGAGGAGGGGATGCGCTTCGTCCCCTTCCTGCCGAACGAGTCGATCGGACAGGCGCGGCAGGCCGTTCTGGGGGTGCTCCTCGTGCTGCTGATGCTGTTCCGGCCGCAGGGCCTGGTGGGGAAGTACCGGCTGTGAGCGCCGGAGAGAGCCCGGCGCCCGCCGTCGAGACGATCGGGATCTCCAAGCGCTTCGGCGCGGTGACGGCTGTCGACGACCTCAGCCTGTCGATCCCGCGGCGCGGCGTCACCAGCATCGTCGGGCCGAACGGCTCCGGGAAGTCGACGCTCGTCAATCTCCTGAGCGGCACGCTGAGGCTCGACGGCGGGATCGTCGTGATTGGCGGCCGCGGCCTCACGGTCGTGAAGGCTCACGAGAGCCCCTCCCACGGCGTCACCCGCACCTTCCAGGAGGTCCGGCTCTTCGATCAGGTGAGCGTGCTCGACAACATCCTGGTCGTGCTGACCGAGCGGCGCCTGCTGCGCGCGCTCGTCGAGCGGGGCCGGGGCTCCCGCGTGGATCGGGCGCGCGAGATCCTCGAGCGGGTCGGGATGTGGGAGAAGCGGCGCGCGCTCGCGATGGATCTCTCCTACGGCCAGAGGAAGCTCCTGGAGATCGGCCGCGCCCTCGCCATGGACGTCGACACCTACCTCCTCGACGAGCCGTTCGCCGGACTCTTCCCGGAGATGATCGAGAGGGTCAAGGCGATACTGCGGGAGATGCGTGCCGACGGCCGCACGGTCGTCTTCGTCTCCCACAACATGGAGATCGTCCGCGAACTCACCGACCACCTGATCGTGCTCGAGAGCGGCCAGCTCCTCGCCGAGGGGGAGGCAGACGACGTGCTGGGCCGCGCCGAGGTGATCGAGGCTTACCTGGGGCTCTAGGCGGCGGGAGTCGGGCCGATGGCGATGGATGTCGGGCCCGAGGGGGTCGGAGGG
>VYDC01000133.1:0-1982 GCA_009843585.1 Chloroflexota bacterium
GACGTGCAGGGAGCGGCCTCAGGTGAACGATGCGCGACCCGACCACCTGACCTGGCGACACCTGGTCCTCGTGCTCTTGCTGCTCTCGGGCGCGGTCGCGCTGGTGTGGCGGCTCGTCGTCCTCCAGGTGCTCGATCACGAGCGCTACCGCGAGGAGGCGGCGCGGCTGCACTACGGCGCGACGGAGGTGCCCGCACCCCGCGGCGCGATCCTCTCGGCGAACGGCTACCCGCTCGCGACCTCCATCGACACCTGGGACGTCTACCTGGATCGCTCCCGCTGGCACGACGAGGCGAGCGCGCGCGAGGCGGCGCTCGGCCTCGCGGCGGCGCTCGGCCTGGAGGCCGGGGCGATCTACGCGCTCGGCACCGAGAGGGAGGACGGCACCGTCCTGCTCGCGCGCGACGTCGACTACGAGACCGGCCTTGCGATCGACCGGGCCGGGCCGGCCGGCGTGCGCCTCGCCCCCTCCTCCGTCCGCATCCACCCCGAGGGCGACATCGCCGGCCAGCTCATCGGGCACGTCGGTCTGGACGACCGCGGGCTCTGGGGCATCGAGGCGGACTACGACCACGTGCTCAGGGGCCGTCCCGGCATCGTATACACGGAGCGCGACGTGCTCGGACGCCCGATCGCCTTCGGGAGCAGGCTCGAGCACCCGCCCGAGCGCGGCGGCGACGTCGTCCTCACGATCGACGCCGTCATCCAGCGCATCGCCGAGCAGGAGCTCGACCGGGCGCTCGATCAGTACGAGGCGCCGTCGGGATCCATCGTGGTGATGGATCCGCACACCGGGGCGGTGCTGGCGCTCGCGGCGAAGCCCTCGGTGCGGCTCACCGACGTCGACCTGAACCATCCGGAGCTCTCCCGGCTGGTGCGCAACACGCCGGTCACCGACCTCTACGAACCCGGTTCGGTGCTGAAGACGCTGACCACGGCGGCCGCGCTCGACCTGGGCCGCATCACGACGCAGAGCACCTACGTCGACGAGGGGGCCGTCGAGGTCGGCGGATACACGATCCGCAACTGGGACCTGCAGGCCCACGGCGAGGTGAACGTCACCTACTACCTGCAGCGCTCGCTCAACACCGGGGCGGTCTGGCTCTCCGAGCGGATCGGCGCCCGGCCCTTCTACGACTACCTGAGCGCCTTCGGGCTGGGCGAGCCGACGCACGTCGGTCTCTCCGGCGAGGCCGAGGGGCTCCTGCGCACGCCGGACGATCCCGACTGGTACGAGGCGGACCGGGCGACGAACTCCTTCGGGCAGGGCCTGGCCGCCACGCCGCTGCAGGTGCTGACCGCCGTCAGCAGCTTCGCCAACGGCGGCGTGCTGATGCGCCCCTACGTCGTCTCCGAGATCGTCACCCCGACCGAGGTGCGCCGCTTCGAGCCGGTGGAGGTGCGGCGCGTCGTCTCAGCGCAGACGGCGCGGGTGATGGCGCGGCTGATGTACGACGTGGTGGAGACCTCCCCCTACTCGGGGGCGCGCGTCGAGGGCTACCACGTCGCCGGCAAGACCGGCACCACCCTGGTCTCGATCCCGACCGGCTACGATCTCGACACGACGATCGCCTCCTTCGCCGGCTTCATCCCCTACGAGGAGCCCCGCATCTCCGTCCTGGTCAAGGTCGACCAGCCCGGCGGCGAGCGGAACCTCGGCGGCGAGGTCGCCGCCCCGCTCTTCTCGCGCCTCGCCGGGCGGCTGATGGAGTACCTGCGCGTGCCGGCCGGCGGCGATCTGGTGGCCTCGCCGTGACCGCCCCCGCGCCCTCCCTCGACGCGGCCTTCGTCGCCGCCGCGCTGGGCGAGACGCTCGCGGCGCGCGCGGGTGACCCCGGGCGGCGCTTCCGGCGCGCGGTGATCGACTCGCGGGAGGCCGGCCCGGGCGACCTCTTCGTGGCGCTCGCCGGCGCGCGAGGCGGCCGGGGACGCGGAGCCACGGGACAGGGGGGCGGGGGGGGGCAGGGGAGCCACCAGGCGCG
>VYDC01000133.1:1992-5199 GCA_009843585.1 Chloroflexota bacterium
GGGCCCCCCCGGGCGGGGCTCCCGGGGGGGGGTGCCCCCCCGGGGGGCGGCCGGCCGGGGCCCCCCCCGCGCCCCCGGCGGGGGGGCGCGCCACGACGGGCACGACTTCGCCGCGGACGCGGTGGGCGCGGGCGCGACGGGCGCCCTGCTCTCGCGCCCGGTGGAGGGCCTGGGCGAGGCGGCCTGCTTCTTCGTGGCCGATCCGCTCGCCGCGCTCCAGCGCCTCGCCGCGGCGTGGCGCTCGGCTCTGGCCGGGACGGTCGTCGTCGGCATCACCGGCAACGTCGGCAAGACGACGACGAAGCTGATGGCGGCGAGCGTGCTGCGCGCGCGCTACCGCGTCCACGCCGCGGAGAACAACTACAACAACGAAATAGGCGTCCCGCTCTGCCTGCTCTCGCTCGGAGCCGACGTGGAGCGGGCCGTGATCGAGATGGGGATGTACACGACCGGCGAGATCGCCGACCTGGCGCGCTGGGCGCGCCCGCGCACCGGGGTGGTGCTCAACGTCGGGCCGGTGCACCTGGAGAGCGCCGGCTCCCTGGAGCGCATCGCGCGGGCGAAGCGCGAGCTCGTCGAGGCGCTGCCCCAGGGCGGCCACGCGATCCTCAACGTCGACGACCCGCGGGTGGAGCGGATGGCCGCTCACACGGCGGCGCGCGTGTGGCGAGTCGGCCTCAGGGAGGACGCCGACGTGCGCGCCGTCGACGTCGAGAGCCGCGGTCGCGACGGCTTCGCCTTCACGCTCGTCACCTCCCGCGTGGCGGGGGAGGCCTCGCGGCGCGTGCGGGTCCCGACGCCGGGCGTCCACCTCGTCCCCAACGTGCTGGCGGCCGCCTCCGTCGGCCTCGCCGAGGGGCTCACCCTCGACGAGGTCGCCTGCGCGCTCGCGGGGCTCGCGCCGGGCCCGCGCCTCCTCATGCGCGAGCTCCCCGGGGGGGTGACCCTGCTGGACGACAGCTACAGCGCCGGCCCGGCGGCGACGCTCGCCGCACTCGAGCTGCTCTCCGAGCTGCCGGGGCGGCGCATCGCGCTCCTCGGCGACATGCGGGAGCTCGGCGAGCTCTCGCGGTCCCTGCACCGCGACGTCGGCCGCCGCGCCGGCGCCGTGGTCGACGTCCTCTACACCGTCGGCGAGCTCGGCCGCGCCATCGGCGAGGCGGCGCTCGAGGGCGGCGCGCCGCACGGGACCGTCCGCCACGCACGCTCGGCGCAGGAGGCGGCCGAGGCGCTCGCGGGGGAGCTCCGGCCCGGCGACGTGCTGCTCATCAAGGGCTCCCGCGCGCTCGCGCTCGAGCGCGTCGTCGAGGCCCTCGCGGGGAGGTCCGGATGATCTACTCGCTCCTGGTCGGCGGCTCGGCCTTCCTGCTCGCCCTCGCACTGGGCCGGCCGGTGGTGCGGCTGCTGCGCGCGCGGCGCCTGGGGAAGTCGATCTCCGAGGAGGGGCCCTCGACGCACGCCGCGAAGGCCGGGACGCCGACGATGGGGGGGCTGCTCATCTTCGGCGCCGTCGCCATCATCACGGTGCCGACCAACCTCACGGACGCGATCCCCTCCCTGCTCGGCGAGGAGGGCGCACGGCGCTCGATCCTGCTCCCGCTCACCGTGCTCATCTCGGCGATGCTGGTGGGGGGGCTCGACGACGTCGGCACGCTCGTCGGGCGCCGCCAGCGGGGACTCCCCTGGCGCCTCAAGCTCGCCTTCCTCGTGCTGCTCTCGCTCGGCGTGGCGCTGGTGCTCTACCACAGCCTCGAGGCGCGCAGCATCAACGTGCCGTGGGCCGGGAAGTACGAGCTCGGGCTCATCTACATCCCGATCGCGATGGCGGCCGTCGTGGGCACGACGAGCGCCGTCGCCATCACGGACGGGCTCGACGGGCTGCTCGGCGGCACGGCGGCGATCGCCTTCGCCGCCTACGCGGTGATCGCCTTCGTGCAGGGGCAGGACTTCCTCGCCACCTTCTCGTTCACGGTGGTCGGCGCGCTGCTGGGCTTCCTCTGGTACAACTCGCACCCCGCGAGCCTCTTCATGGGGGACACGGGAGCGCTCCCGCTCGGCGCCACCCTCGCGACGGTGGCGCTCATGACCGGGCACTGGCTGCTGCTCCCCGTCATCGGCGTCGTCTTCGTGGCCGAGGCGGGCTCCGCCCTGCTGCAGATCGCCTACTTCCAGGCGACCGGCGGGCTCCGGCTCTTCCGCATGACGCCGCTGCACCACCACTTCGAGCTGATCGGCTGGAGCGAGCCGCAGGTCGTGATGCGCCTCTGGCTGATCGCGTTCTCGGGGGCGATGGTCGGCGTCGCCCTGGCGCTGTCGGTGTGATATGGGGATAGAATCGGCTAAAGTGCGATGACGCTTCCTCAGAATTTTCGGGGGCGCAGGGTCGCCGTGGTCGGGTTGGGAATCGAGGGCATCGACTTGGTCCGATACCTCGCCGCCGAGGGCGCCGCGGTCACGGTCTCCGACGCGCGGCCGGCCGAGGCGCTCGGCGAGCGGCTCGCCGCCATCGCCGACGTCGAGGCGCGCGCGATGCTCGGCGAGCAGGGGGAGGACGCCCTGCTCGACGCCGAGTTCGTCTTCGCCTCGCAGGGAGTGCCTCCGCAGATCCCGGCGCTGCGCTCGGCGCGGCGGGCCGGGATCCCCGTCTCCTCGATGAGCGCGCTCTTCATGGAGCGCTGCCCGGCCCCCGTCGCCGGCATCACCGGCTCCTCGGGGAAGAGCACGACGACGGCGCTCGCCGCCGCGATGCTCGACGCGGCCGGGCTCCCGCACGTGATCGGCGGCAACATCGGCATCGGCCTGCTGGAGCTGCTCCCCCGCATCGACGCCGGGACGCGCGTCATCGTCGAGCTGTCGCACACCCAGCTCGAGAGCGTGGAGAGCAGCCCGGAGCTCGCCTGCGTCACCAACGTCACGCCCAACCATCTCGACCGCTACTCCTGGACCGACTACATCGGGCTGAAGCGGCGCATCTTCGCATTCCAGCGGCCGGGCGACACGGTGATCCTGAACCAGGACGACGAGGTCTGCGCGGCCTTCGCGACCGAGGCGGCGGGCCGGGTCGAGCACACCTCGATGGCCTCGGAGCCCCCCGCCGACGGCGTCTTCCTCGGCGGCGGCACGGGCGGCGCGGCGGGGGGGGGGGTCGTGCGCCGGGCGCGCGGCGACGACCGCGCCGTCCTGGCGCGCGCCGAGATCGGGCTGCGG
>VYDC01000260.1 GCA_009843585.1 Chloroflexota bacterium
GCGCTACCCGGCGCCATCGGTCGTCCACGGGCGGGGTAGCGACCGGAGGAAGGACCAGAACTGGTCGAGGCGGGCGTCGAGCTCGACCCCTGGCCATACGGGGGGTGGTCAGGACCGTACGGGCCGATCGCGACGGTCGCATCCGTCAGGGGCGGGACGAACGCCGCGAGCTGGGCCGGCCCTGCGCTGAGCAGGATGGCGCGGGGCTCGGGGCGCGCGTACATCAGGTAGCGCGTGCGATTCGCGCGAGGCGCGATCATCACCGCGAGCTTGTGCGGCCGCGCCGCGGGGTCGGCCTCACCCACCATCGCGAGGAGACGGTCGAACGGCGCCTCCACGCCAGCCTCTCCGGCGCGCTGCCGGATGGCGTCGACGGTGTAGCTCCGCCCCTCCCGGCGCGGCGGGCGCGTCTCCTCCCCGGTGACCTCACGGATCAGGAGACCGGAGCCACCCTCCCGCGCGAACACCTGGACGTCCACGATCCGCATCGGCACGCCGTAGCCGCCCACGTACGCCGCGATTCGCTCCAGCCCGCCGTCCATGCCGATGCCGGCGCGGCTCACGCGCCACGGTGAGGCGCCGTCGATGCTCGACACGCCCACACCCGCCATGAGGCGATACTCCCCTCCGTGACGTGGCGCCCGGCGGAGGTCGACCAGATCGGCTCGCACGCACCTACGCGCCGGCAGCAATGAACCCTCCGTCTTGTGCCAGATGCACGAGTGACGCAGATAGCGCGACGGCGTCCCGTGCTTCATCAAGGCTGACATGTAGCGGCACGTCCTCGTCCACGATCCCGTGGCGGTCCCACTGCGACCGCCAGAGCAGCCGCAGCATCGCCACGAGACGATGGACGTTCTCTTCGGGTCCATCCCCCTGGAACCGCACGCGGAACTTCGTCGGCGCGCCTTCGATGTCTCTGATGAGCCCGCCGAGAGTGGTCCGCTTGTTTCTCGGCGACACTATGGGCTGGTAGCTGGCCTCCACGGCTTGAACCGCCGCGCGATAGGCACCCGACGCGTCGGGTCGGCGGCCCCACGCCTTCTGCCACGCATCCTCCAGGTAGCGACCCGGACGTCCCGGTGCGCCGACGACCCTCGCGACACCACGTTGCAGCGTGGCCTCAACGCGCCTCTGCAACCCGTGCGGTGTGGCCCGCCACGCCGATCTGCCCTCGGACAACAGCTGTTCGAGCTCCTCGCAATCCGTGGGGTCGACGCCTCCTTCAGCCAGCAGGTAGTCAATCACGTCCAAGGCTTGTTCAGCGTCCAACCCGCTCACGTGGATCGGTAGTGTGGTCCCGAAGGCGGCCTGCAGCCGAAGGTGTGGACGCCCCTCCCAGAAGCCGAACCTGTCCACCGGAGCAGACTGCCGCAGCCAGTCGTCCAGATGACCGCGAAGCCATGGGGGGATCCCCCCGTGCAGCGTCTCAATCGCCTGCGCGGCTTCCGGATCGTCTCGCGCGTGGCGCGGGAGCCAGCGATCTCGTTCGCCCATGGCACAACTCCCCCGACGTGCCTGGCAGCCGCGCCCCATCGGCCGTAGAGGCGCCGGTGCCCGCCGAACCAGGTGACGGTCCGCCGCCCTCAGCGCCGCCGGACACTGCGCCGGTCCTGAGACGCGCATCGCGGCGACCGCCCTTGATGCGGTAGGCGCCGAGGGTCTGCCCCCGGAACGGCGTGAGCAGCTCATCCGCGACGACCGTGCTCGCGACCGTGTGTCGCGACCTCGACGCGTCAAGCCGCGACGGGGGCGCCGCAGTCGCGGCGCTAGCTCCATGTCGGCGCACAGGCTCTGCGCCGCCCGGCCGATGCCCCTAGCGCGGCGCCCGCCTCACCGCCTCCCGCATCGCCGCGTTCACCGAACGCCCGTCCACCCGCACGTTCGCGACCGGCCGACCGTACGTGTCCCGGGCGACCACTTCGACCTCGACCAGCTGTCTTCCGATCAGCTGCTCCAGCCGGCGCTTCGCAGCCTGGTAGCCGGGCTGCCTCTTCTCCGGCGCATTCACGCGGGCGAGTCGGACGGGACGCGTGCGCACGGCCGTCTCGAAGGTGTCGCCGTCGATCACGCGAGTGACGCGCTCCCTGCGCCTGGCCACCGCCGTCTCCCTTCGAGGGACGCGCCGCGCACTATTGCTAACGCGGCAAGACCCGTCAACCGTCCGGGAGCGAACGCTCCGGGGTCCGACGGGACCGGCCACGGGGAGCAGGCGAGGCGAACTCCGATGGACGCGCGCGGGAGGTCCGCATCGGAGCCGCCCCCGGCAGGGCGTGCGAGACGGTCGGCGGTTCCTCCCGCATGAACGTGCGGCCTCGATGCCGAGAGAGGCCGGCGTTCCGCGATGCGTCGCATCACGGTCCGTCCGGATCGCCCAGCAGCGTCCGGCGCAGTCGGCTCGAGTGGGCCCTCGCCTCCGGCGCCGGATCTGCCGCGTCGGCGTGCCCGTCGAGCGCTCGCAGTAGGGTCACGTGGTGTCGGTGCAGGTCCTCGAGGAAGACCCGGAAGGCGCCGTAGTTGATCCCGAGGCGCAACTCGATGGTCTCGCGGAGATCTCCGGCATCAAAGTGTGCCAGTCGCTTGTCGCGAAGAGCCCGGAGATTCGTGCGCAGCTCCTCCCAACCGCTGAGCCACTCCTCCATGCCCCGAACGTCCGCGCCGGGCGCGAACTCCGGCGACTCTCTCGCGGCACGCAAGAGGTTCGGCAGGCTTGCCGTTCGCGTATCGCGGTCGACCGCGCTCGCGGCGTGCAGGAACATGTCGTTGGTCAGCGCCCTGGCCACGGGGCCGAAGAACGCCCGGTACGTCTCGAGCATGCGCCACGTCTCCGGATCACCGGCCAGGAAGAAGCTCTCGAGGATCGTCTGGTACGCCCGCGCCATGAACACGAGCTCGCCGTAGCCCGCGAGACGGGCCTCGTACTGCTCCCGGGCGGACGTCGCCATGACTCCTCCACGCGCGGCGGGTCCCGGCCCATGCACGCCAGGCCCGGATGCGGCCAGCGCGGGACCGTGAGGCCGCCGCCGCCGCGGGCTCCCCTGGATTCCCCTGTCCCGCCGTCCATGCGATCCGCCGCCGGTGTCGCGCCGGTGCCGGGTGACGGGAAGCCGGCGCCCGCCCCGGGGCCCGCGCCGCCCTCCGGCGGAACCCCCGCGCGTCCCGCTACCGGCCGGGGACCGCCTCCTCGAGGCGCCGCCGGAGTTGCCGCGCCAGCTCCGAAGCGAAGGGGAGCGACATGAAGACCTGCCCGCCTTCCGCGTCCCACCGGCTCTGGACGACCCGGACGAGGCCGGCGACCTCCTCCGGGGCCGGCCGCTCTATGGTCCGGGCCAAGTAGTCAGCGCCCTCTCCCGCCTCGTCGGTCGGCGGCCTGAACCCCTCATCCCGGCCAACGCAGAGTGCCTCGTACAGCCACTCCGACGCCGCGTCCGCGTCCCCCTCCCGCCGCGCCACCTCGAGATGGTGCAGCGACCAGCCCGACCGACCGAGGAAACGGCGCACTCCCCCCAGGAGCGGGGGCCCCTCCGCGCGCCTCACCACCTGGCGCAGGAGCCGCGCCGAGACGGCGGCGCCGGTCGCCGGATCGGCGCTCGCGAGACGCCGCGACGCCGCCCCGCAGAGCGCCGCCCACTCGACGTCGGCGCCCATGCCGTCGAGCACTGAGAGCGCGTCGAGGGCATCGCCGATCCCCTTCCCGGCGATGCCCGTGCGCACCAGGTCGCGGAGCTCCCCCAGCACGCCCTCGGCGATGTCGAGCCGCGCCGGCGGAGCCTCTCCCTCGCGCAGGGAGCCGAGCCCGGCGAGCATCGCGAAGATGGCGTCGGCGCTCCCGGCGACGGGCAGGACCAGCCGGTCGAACCTGCCCAGGAGGAGGGCCGCTCCCTCGGCCCAGCCGGCCGCGTGCTCCGGGGCGATGGGCTCATCGAGGATCTCCGCGACGATCGCCGACGCGCGGTCCCCGGGGAGGATGCCGAGCAGGCCCGAGAGGGCCGCGGCCCGATCCCGGGTGAGGAGGAAGGGGCCGCTCGACCGCCACTGCACCTCGCTCGCCCACGTCGCCATGCTCTCCGCCACCGCGGGCCACGCGTCGTCGGGGCGGCTCCCCTCGGGGATCTGAGCGAGATGATCCGCGACCCGGAGCAGCTGGTCCGGAGAGGTGCCGCTGGCCATGCGCACGAGCCGCCCCAGGTCCAGCAGCAGCACCTCCCAGAAGCCGTCGCGGGCGAGGAGCTTGATGAGGGCGCGGGTGTCGTCCTGAAGCAGCGCCTGCCGCAGCCGGGGCCCCAGCAGCAGCTCGACCGCCCTGCCGGGTTCCCTGCTCAGGGCGATGGCGGCGAGGTGGGCCTCGACGCCGTCGTCGAGCAGGTCCGTCAGCGCGGCTCCCCGCAGCGGGCCGTCGCGCAGGGCCGCGGCCACGTCGGCGCTCGCGCCTCGCAGGCAGGCGTAGTACGCGAGGCTCGAGAGGGGCAGCAGGTGCTGCCATTCGCGGTGGAGCACCCCGATGTGGTTGACGTACTGCTTGAGCTCGCGCGGCGTCGGGGAGCGGCCCTCGCCGTCGAGCTTGTGCGCGTAGAGGCGGTAGACGGTGTCGAGGTCCTCCCCGTGGGCGGGCAGCGCGCGCCGCAGCAGCGCCCCCAGGTAGTCGCGCCAGTCGGTGAGGAGCGGGACGGGAACCGCGAACCGCAGCAGCACGGTCTTCTCGATGAACGACTCCGCGCGCGCCTCCCGGGGCGCGGCGAGCGGGGGAGGGGCGGGCGGCTCATAGCCCATGAAGTCCACGCCTCGATGCTCTCGCCTCCCGCGGCCGCCCCACAGCCGCTCCATCGCGTGCCGGTCGTAGGGCAGGAGGATCCACAGCCGCCGCAGCCAGTCGGGCTCGGGGCCGTGCGGGTGATGGAGGAAGGTCTGCAGCGTCGTCCAGATGGCGCGCGCATCGTCGGGCGCCACGCGGTCCAGGTTGTCGACCACGATGACGAGCCGCCGGCGGCCGGGGCCTCCCAGCACACTCCCCATCAGATCCCGGAAGCTCGCCTCGAACTCGACGGAGGTGGGGTTCGGCGTCTCGATCGTCTCGCGATCGTGCTGGGAGTCGACGACGGCGAGGGGCCAGCTCGCGCGCGCCCACTGCGCCAGCCCGATCGCGACGCCCGCCGCCAGGAGTGCCGCGGAGGCGGCCACTCCCCCCACCACCCAGG
>VYDC01000250.1:0-2190 GCA_009843585.1 Chloroflexota bacterium
CCCCGGCGCCATCCCCTGGCCTGAGGGGCGCGGCCTCACCATCGGGGGCTTCGAGCGCGAGGAGATGCGGCTCGGCCTCGACCTGCAGGGCGGGACGCGGCTGCTGCTGCGGGCGGTCGTCCCCGAGGACTTCGACGGCGCGATCGAGGATGCCCTCGACGGGACGATCACCGTGCTGAGGCGCCGCGTCGACGGCGCCGGCGTCGCCGAGGCCGAGATCACGCGGCAGGGCTCGCAGGACATCTCCGTCCAGCTCCCCGGCCTGAGCACCGAGGAGGCGCGCAGCCTGCTCGGCCGCACGGCGCTGCTGCGCTTCTGCCAGCGCGCCTCGGTGGCGACCGGCGGCGGCGAGCCCTGCGACGCCACCGGGCAGTACGTGCAGGCCTTCGGCATCATCGACGGACGCCCGGTGGCGCTCACCGGCCGCTTCCTCCGCGCCAACGCCTACGTCGGCACCGACTCCGTCGGCAACCCGATCGTCGCCTTCGAGTGGCGAGACGACGGCCCGGCGCTCTCCGAGCAGATCACCGAGCGCCTCCTCGGGCGCGAGCTCGCGATCTTCCTGGACGACGAGCTGCTCTCCACGCCGACGGTGCAGGCGGTGATCCGCGAGCGCGGCACCATCACCAACATCCCGCTCGTCCGCGCGCAGGAGCTGGTGGTGCAGCTCAACGCCGGCGCGCTGCCGCTCGAGCTCAGCGTGCTGCAGGAGCAGAACGTCGACGCCGCGCTCGGCGACGACTCGGTCCGGCGCTCGGTGCTCGCCGGCGAGATCGGGCTGGTGCTGGTCGTGCTCTTCATGATGCTCTACTACCGGCTCCCGGGCGTGCTGGCCTCCGTCGCGCTCGGCGTCTACACCGTGCTGACGCTCGCCGCCTTCAAGCTCATCCCGGTGACGCTGACGCTGGCCGGGCTCGGCGCCTTCGTGCTCTCGGTCGGCATGGCCGTCGACGCCAACATCCTCATCTTCGAGCGGATGAAGGAGGAGCTCCGCTCGGGCCGCGCCTACACGCAGGCCGGCGAGGCCGGCTTCCGGCGCGCCTGGCCCTCGATCCGCGACTCGAACGTCACGACGCTCATCACCTGCGGGATCCTCTTCTCGCTGGGTGGCGGCATCGAGCTGCCGGGGCTCGGCGCCTTCAACGCGCCCCTGGTGCAGGGCTTCGCGGTCACGCTCGCGATCGGCGTCCTGATCTCGATGTTCAGCGCGATCGTCGTCTCCCGGGCGCTGCTCCGCGCCGTGGCGGGGACGCCGCACGCGCGGCGCCACGACTGGTTCCTCGCCGACCGCCGCCCGCTCCTTCGCCGGGCGGCCGCGCCCCCGGATGGCCGCTGATGCGCCTCGATCACCTCGATCTCGTCGGCCGCCGCTACTGGCTCTTCGCCGTGAGCGCCGTCCTGGTGCTGGCCTCGCTCGCGCTCCTCGCCGTCCCCCCGTCGCTGCGCCCCGGGATCGAGTTCACCTCGGGGACGACGGCGCTCCTGCGCTTCGACCGTCCGGTCGAGCAGGCCGCGCTCAGGCAGGCCTACGCCGAGCTCGGGCACGAGGAGGCGCGCATCCAGTCGACCGGGGGGGTCGAGTTCCTGGTGCGCACGCGCGAGCTCGACGTCCCCGACGAGGCCTTCGTCTCGCCGGCGCCGCCCCTTGCCGCCCCGGAGCTCCCGGGCCCGGCCCGGCTGGAGCCGGTGGGGAGCGCCGTCCTCGGCGCGGAGGACGCCGCGCCGGGATCGACCGTGCTCCTGCGCCGCCCCTTCCAGGGCGACGTCTGCGACTTCGGCGGCCTCGTCGCCGAGCTCCCGGCCGGGACGCCGGTTCAGGTCGTCGAGCAGCACCCCGAGTGCGTCGCGGAAGCGGGGGTGGTGTGGCGCGTGATGGCGGAGGGGGAGCTCGGCTACGTGCTCAGCACCGACGCCCACGGCTTCGTCGCGGTCGAGGAGACCGTCGTGGAGGAGCCCCGGATCGACCTGGGCGAGCGCGGCGTGATCGAGGAGGAGCTCGAGGCGCGCTTCGGGAGCTTCGACGTGCTCGAGTTCGACACGGTGTCGGCCGTGGTCTCGCGCGTCGCCGTGCGCAACGCGACCGTGGCGGTGGTCGTGGCGGCCGTCTTCATCATGGGCTACGTGGCCTTCGCCTTCTCCTCGATGCCCTCGCCGCTGCGCTACGCCTCGGCCGCCATCGTCGCTCTCGCC
>VYDC01000250.1:2200-4196 GCA_009843585.1 Chloroflexota bacterium
CCCACGACGTGGTGATCGTGCTGGGCGCCTTCTCGCTGCTCGGCAAGCTCGCCGGCACCGAGATCAACCTGATGTTCGTGACCGGGCTCCTCACCGTGATCGGCTTCTCCGTGCACGACTCGATCGTCGTCTTCGACCGCATCCGCGAGAACGTCCAGCGCGCCCCGGACGCCCCCTTCCCGGAGAACGTCAACACCGCGCTGGTGGAGACGCTGGCGCGCTCGCTCAACACCTCGCTCACGCTCCTGCTCACGGTCTGCGCGCTGCTCTTCCTCGGAGGAGTGACGATCCGCGAGTTCCTGCTGGTGATCCTGGTCGGCGTCGTAGCGGGGACCTACTCCAGCATCGCCACCGCGGCGCAGATCCTGGTGGCCTGGGACGCCGGCGACGGCAGGCGGCTGCGCGCCTGGCTCGCCCGCTCGCTCGGGGCCGCCCGGCGGCGCGGCGCCGCCGCCTCGGGCTAGCCGGGGCGCCGAGGCTCCCTCAGTCGAGCAGGACCCGCCCCTCGCCCTCGCGACGGGTGACGCGGTGGCGGTCGAGCGTCTCGAGCAGGGCCTGCGCGACGCGGCGGCTGGTGCCGAGGCGGTCGCGCGCCTCCGCGAGCGTGATCGCCCCCCGCTCGGAGATGAGCGAGACGACGGCGGAGCGGGCCTCCTCGAAGGCGCTCCGCGCGAGCAGCACCCCGCTGCCGCAGTCGACGGCCGACCCCGCCCCCTCGAGGTGGGCCACCTCCTCCGCGTCGAGGTCGACGCGGGGGGCGCCGAGGCCGCCCTCCTCGAGCGCGGCCCGCGCGCCGTCGAGGCGGCGCCTCTGCGCCGCGGTCGGCCGCGGCGTCCACTCCGCGCGGGCGAGGCCGCCCGGCCGCTCCGCGAGCGGCGGGACGAGCGCGGGGAGCACCGCCTGGAACTCCCGGCTCCCGAGCTCGAGGCGGCCGCGCAGCTCCTCGCGCGGCATGGCGAAGCGCAGCGGGTGCTCGGAGTGGTAGGCGTCGAGCGCCCGCGAGGCGCGCCCCAGGAGCCGCGTCGCCCCCGCCTGCGAGAGGAGCAGGGGTTCCTGCCCGGCGAGGGTGAGCTCGCGGACCGCGCCGCGGGCGAGCAGCCCGGCGAGCGTCTCCTCGTGCCCCTCCGGGGCGGGCTCCAGCGCCTGCCGGAGCCGCTGGCGGGTAGCCGGCTCGATGCTCTCGAGCGCCGCCAGCAGCCGCCCCGCCGGCCGGTCCCGCGCCCGCTCGGCGAGCCGCTCCAGCACGCGCCGATCGCTGCGGCGGTGGCGCGGCGCCCCCAGCTCGGCGACGCGGCCGCCGGCCACGGTCTGGTCGGAAATGCGCAGCACGAAGAGGTCTCCCTCGTCGGCCGCCACCGGCTCGGCGAGCAGGAGCTGGCACCACGCCTCGCCGCCGGAGGGCACCTCCTCGCCGCCCAGGACGCGCACGCGTCCCTGGACCTCGTCGGAGCCGATGTGGACGGTGACGCGGCGGTTGTGGCGGAGGGGGCGGCCGTCGAGAGAGCGCACGCGCGCGTCGAGGGCGCGCGCCACCCCGAGCTGGCCGGGCGGCGCCAGCACCTGGCCGCGCCGCAGCCGCTCGGTCGGGACGCCGGCGAGGTTGACGGCGACGCGGCTCCCGGGCTCGGCGCTCTCGAGCCGGCGCCGGTGCGTCTGCAGCCCGCGGATGCGCGCCTGCGGCCCGCCCGGGAGCGCGGCCACCGCGTCGCCGACCGCGAGGCGGCCGTCGAGCAGCGTCCCCGTCACCACGGTGCCGAAGCCCGCCATCGTGAAGACGCGGTCGATGGCCAGGCGCGGCCGGCCGATGTCGCGGGGCGGCTCTGAGCGGAGCAGCTCGCGGTCGATGGCCTCAGCGAGCTCGGCGAGGCCGCTGCGCGCGGTCGCGGAGACGCGGAGCAGGGGCGCGCCGGCGAGCCGCGTCGGGCGAAGCAGCTCGCGGAGGTCGTCCTCGACCAGTGCGAGCCACTCCTCGTCCGGGACGAGGTCGCACTTGGTG
>VYDC01000250.1:4206-5182 GCA_009843585.1 Chloroflexota bacterium
CTCCAGCAGGTCGAGGATCTCCAGGTGCTCCCGCGTCTGCGGCATGATCCCCTCGTCGGCGGCGACCACCAGCAGCGCCAGGTCGACGGCGCCGACGCCGGCGAGCATGTGCCGGATGAAGCGCACGTGCCCCGGCACGTCGACCACCGAGACCTCGCGGCCGGAGGGGAGCGCGAGCCAGGCGAAGCCGAGCTCGATGGTCAGCCCGCGCTCGCGCTCCTCGCGCAGCCGGTCGGGGTGAATGCCGGTCAGCGCCTCGACCAGGGCCGACTTCCCGTGATCGACGTGGCCGGCCGTCCCGACGACGAACACGGCGCGGGGTCAGCCGTCGATGACGCGCGAGACGGCAAAGGCGTCCCGTGCGCTGCAGGCCGGGCAGTCGGGGGGGAGCTCGTCTCGCGGGATCGGGGTCGCCCGCCCGTCGGAGATCGCCAGCCAGATGTCGTCGCGGAGCCGGCTCGCCGGGTCCGTGCGGCCGGCGCGGCCCCGCGCCCGCGGCCGCAGCTCCTCCTCGAGACGGCGCCGGAGCTCCTCATCGGAGAGCGGCGGCTCGCCCGGCGCGGGGATGCGCCGGACCAGCACCTCGCGCCCGCAGCGCTCGCAGCGGTAGACCTCGACCGCCACAGCTACGCCCGCGCCGCCCGGCCCTCCGCGGGCGCGGAGTCCGGGGCCTCCCCGCCCTCCGGGAGGAGGTCGACGAAGACCTCGTTGGCGAGCAGCAGGCCCCGTCCCGAGAGCCGGATCACCTCGCCGTCCCGCTCGAGCAGCCCGGTCGCGAGGTGGCGGCGGATCGCCTCGCCCGACGCCTCCTCCGGCGTCACGCCGAAGCGCTCCAGGAATCGCGGCCCGGAGACCCCCTCGCGGAGGCGCAGCCCCAGGATCAGCGCATCGGCGCGCTCCTGCTCCGGGTCCGGCGTCTCGCCGCGGGAGATCTGGCGCATCTGCGCGCGGCCGCTCTCGCGGCGCTCCTTGAGGG
>VYDC01000196.1 GCA_009843585.1 Chloroflexota bacterium
CATCCCCGAGTGCGAGAAGGAGAGGCCGCCGCCGTTGGTGTTGACCGGCAGGTCGCCGCCGGGCCGCGCGGCGTCCCCCGCCCAGAGGCTCGCCCCCTCTCCCCGCGGCGTCAGCCCCAGCATCTCCGCCGTGACGGCGGCGGTGTAGGTGAACGAGTCATAAATCATCGCCATCTCCATCTCGCCCGGCCCCATCCCGGCCATGCGGTAGGCGCGGGCGGCGGAGTCGCGCGCGGAGGTGGCGGTGAAGTCCTCCATCTGGCTCATGTTCATGTGCGAGAGCGCCTCGCCTGCCCCCTCGATCCAGACCGGCGGGTGGCGGAGGCTGCGCGCGCGCTCCGGGGTGGTGAGCACCACCGCGGCGCCGTGATCGGTGACCAGGCAGCAGTCGAGCAGCGAGAGGGGCCAGGCGATCACCCGCGATCCGATCACCGTCTCCACGTCGATCGGCCCGCCGTAGGGGTGCGTCTCCTTCGAGTGCATCACCGCTCGCGGGTTGAGCGTCGCCCACTCCCGGGTCACCACGGCGATGCGCGCGAAGTCCTCCTTGGTCGCGCCGAAGCGGTGCATGTAGCGGTTCATCGCGTGCGCGTAGAAGGCGGGCGCGCCCCACGCCCCGTACAGCCTCTCGTAGAGCTCGCCCGGGTCCCAGGGGTCGAAGTCGTGCGCGCCGCCGGTGCCGCGGCCGCCGCGCCGGGGCCCGGAGAAGCCGCACTCGCCGTGCGAGATCACCGCGACCTCGATCTCGCCGGTCGCGATCGCGGCGAGGGCGTGGTGCACGAAGAAGAGGAAGGAGGATCCCCCCATCTGGGTGCTGTCCATGTAGCGCGGGCGGATGCCCAGGTACTCGGCGAGCGCGGCGGCCGGGAAGCGGCCGCTGCCCCCGGTGGCGAAGATGCCGTCGATCTCCTCCCACCGCACGCCCGCATCCGCGACGGCGTTGCACACCGCCTCGGCGTGGAGCTGCAGCGAGCTCCTCCCCTCGATGAAGCCGATCTCGTCGGACTCGCCGGCTCCGACGATGGCGGCGGCGCGGCGGAGCGGGTGGGGCATCAGCATCCCCCCTCCCCCGCGGCGCCGTCCGTCGTGCCCGGCCCGCCGTCGACGACGCGCCAGAACGGGATGAAGACGCCCTCGGCCGCGCGCTCGAACTCGACGCGCACCGGCGCGCCGATCCGGATGCTTGCGGGATCGCTCGCGTCCACGCCCCGCAGGACCGTCATCATCCGCACCCCCTCGCGCAGATCGATGAAGGCCGTCACGAACGGCGTCTCGTCGTTCCAGCCGCCGAGGCCGCGGTGCTGGACGGCGAAGGTGTGCACCGTGCCCTCGCCCGAGGCCTCCTCCCACTCGAGCTCCTGCGCGTGGCAGTGGGGACAGATCGTGCGCGGGTAGAAGTGCGCGCGCGAGCACTGCCGGCAGCGCGGGAGCATCAGCCGACCCTCGGCGGCCCCGCTCCAGAAGGGGCCGGCGGTGATGGTGTCGGGGTCGGGGAGCGGGCGCGTGTACGCGGGCTCCTCGGGTGGGCTCACGGGGGCGCATCCTCGTCTGATCCGTCGGTCGCCGGGGGCGGCCTCGGGCCGCGCCGCGACGATACGGGCGCCCCCCCTGCGGGTCAACGAACCCCCGGCTCGAGCCCCGGCGGATTCATTGCGCGCGCCTAGGGCGCATGCTACGTTCCGGCGCGATCGCCGACCCGGAGCCGCGGCGACCGCCGCGCCGGAGAGCACGCGTGCGACCGCCTCTGGGGGGCTCCTTGAGGGGGTGACGTGATCCCAGAGCAGTACGGTCGTGCGGGCGTGCTGCTCCTCTTCGCCATCCTCTTCCCCGCGCTCCCGCTCGTCGCCTCCCACCTGCTCTACCGCCTCCGCATCCGGCCGGAGCGCCCCGATCCCGTGAAGCGCTCCGTGTACGAGTGCGGGGTCGAGGCGGAGGGAAGCTCGTGGGGGCGCTTCAACGCGCGCTACTACCTGTTCGCGCTCGGCTTCGTCATCTTCGACGTCGAGGTGATCTTCCTCTACCCCTGGGCGGCGGCGCACGCCGACCTCGCGCTCCGCTCCCTCGCCGTGCTCTGGAAGGCCGCGCTCTTCATCGGCGTGCTCGCCTTCGGGCTCGCCTACGCCTGGCGCCGGCGCGCGCTGGAGTGGCGCTGATGCCGCCCGGACCCCGCCAGCTCGGGGGCGAGCGGGTCGGCTCGGCGCTCGAGGCCGCCCTCCCGGGCTCGGTCGTCGAGTCCCACCCGGAGTGGGTCGTCGTCTCCCCCGGGCGGCTGGTCGAGGCGCTCGGCTGGCTGCGGGACTCCGAGGAGTTCGACGCCGCCCAGCTCTCCAACCTCTGCGCCGTCGACTACCACTCCTACTTCGAGGTGATCTACCACCTGCAGTCGCTCGACCTGAACCACCAGATCGTCCTCAAGGCGCGCACGACCAGCCGCGAGGACGTCGCCGTCCCGAGCGCCTGCTCCGTCTACCGGGGGGCGCTGCTCCAGGAGCGCGAGGCCTACGACCTCATGGGCGTGCGCTTCGACGGCCACCCCGACCTGAGGCGGCTCTTCCTCTGGGAGGGCTACCCCGGCCATCCCCTGCGCAAGGACTTCCTGCAGGTGGAGGGGCACCACCCGGGCCTGCCGCGCTTCCCCTTCGAGGAGCCCGGGGTCCAGTCGCGATGAGCGAGCTCGCGATGGACGCAGGCGGCTCCCCGGCCGATGGCGCGCCCGCCGCCGGCGAGCCCTA
Organism: Chloroflexota bacterium; assembly: GCA_009843585.1. GTDB lineage: Bacteria > Chloroflexota > Dehalococcoidia > UBA2979 > UBA2979 > VYDC01. Next base: position 2,733 of record VYDC01000196.1, read on the forward strand.
CATCCTCAACATCGGGCCGCAGCACCCCTCCACGCACGGCGTCTTCCGGCTCCGCGTCTCGATGGACGGCGAGCGCATCGTCGACATGGACATGATCGTCGGCTACCTCCACCGCTCGATGGAGAAGCTCGCCGAGGAGCGCACCTACACCCAGAACATCCCCTTCACCGATCGCGCCGACTACCTGGCGGCGATGTCGGGGAACCTCGGGCTCTGCCTCGCCGCCGAGCGTCTCGCCGGGGTGGAGGTGCCGGAGCGGGCGAGCGTGCTGCGGGTGATCTTCGCCGAGCTGCAGCGCATCGCCAGCCACGCGATGGGGAACGGGACGCTCGTCTCCGACGCCGGCGCCTGGCAGACGCCGCTGCTCTACATGTTCCGCGAGCGCGAGCGCATCCTCGACCTCTTCGAGATGACCTGCGGGGCGCGGCTCACCACCAACTACATGCGCATCGGCGGCGTCGCCTTCGACCCCCCTCCCGAGTTCTTCCCGATGCTGGAGTCGCTCGTGGACGACCTCCCCTCGCGGGTGGACGAGTACGTCGAGCTTCTCGCCGAGAACGAGATCTTCCTCGCCCGCACCCGCGGCGTCGGGGTGATTCCGGCCGCAGACGCCATCAACGGCTCGCTCACCGGTCCGCAGCTGCGCGGATCGGGCGTCCCGTGGGACCTGCGGAAGGCGGAGCCGTACTCCGGCTACGAGCGCTACGACTTCGAGATCCCGGTCGGGAGCGCCGGCGACGTCTACGACCGCTTCATGGTGCGGATGGAGGAGGTGCGGCAGTCCACCCGCATCATCCGGCAGGCGCTCGACGCGCTCCCGCCGGGCCCGCACAAGACCGAGGTGCCGCTCGCGCTCCGCCCCGAGCCGGGGGAGGTCTACGGCCGCGTCGAGGGACCGCGGGGCGAGGTCGGCTTCTACCTCGTCGCCGACGGCGGGCCGGCGCCGTACCGCTTCCACCTGCGCGCTCCCTCGCTGATCAACCTCTCGCTGCTGCGCTCCCTCGCCGTCGGCGCCTCCCTCCCGGACGCCGTCGTGACGCTCGGCTCGCTCGACATCGTGGTCGGGGAGATCGACCGGTGAGCGCGCGCGCGCAGGCCGCGCTCGCCGCGCTCGCCGCGCTCGGGCCGCTGCGGCTGGGCGCGCTCGCGGCGGCGCTCCTGCTCGCCGCGGCGGCGAACGCCGTCGTCGGCTACCTCGTCATCGACGGCCGGCTCGACGGCGAGTGGTACGACGTCCGCGATCTCGGCTTCGCCGTCGAGAGGCTGCGGGCGGAGCTCGACGCCGCCGCGCCGCCGGCGCTCTCCTACTGGGTGACCGCGCTCGTCGGCGCCGGCGCGATCCTGAGCTTCCTGGGACTCGTGCTGCTGCTGGGAGGGTGGGTCGAGCGCCGCCTGCTCGCGCGCTTCCAGATCCGCCGCGGCCCCAACCGCGTCGGCCCCTTCGGGCTGCTCCAGCCGGCAGCCGACGCCCTGAAGCTGATGCAGAAGGAGGTCCTCGTCCCGCGCGGGGCCGATCGCTTCCTCTACGTGATCCCCCCCGTCGCGGTCTTCATCCCCGCGGTCCTGGCCTGGGGCCCCGTGCCGTGGGCGCCGAACATGACCTACCTCGACATCAACGTCGGCGTCCTCTACGTCATCGCCGTGGGCTCCCTGGGCGTCCTCGCGCTCTTCATGGCCGGCTGGTCCTCGAACAACCACTACGCGCTCCTCGGCGCGATGCGCACGGTGGCGATGATGGTCTCCTACGAGATCCCGGTCTCCCTCGCGCTGCTCTCCGTGGTGCTGATGACGGGGACGCTCCAGCTCTCCGAGATCGTGCTCTGGCAGGAGCAGCACCGGCTCTGGCTCGGGCTCCTGCTCCCGGTCGCCCTCGTCACCTTCTTCTTCTCCTCCACGGCCGAGATCAACCGCACGCCGAACGACATCGCCGAGGCGGAGTCGGAGATCGTCGCCGGCTACCACACGGAGTACTCCGGGATGAAGGCCGGCCTCTTCATAGCCGTCGAGCTCGGCAACGCCGTCGTGCTGGGTGCCCTCGTGGCGACGATGTTCCTGGGGGGCTGGTCGCTCTTCGGGCTCGAGACCTGGATCCCGCCCTACCTGGTCTTCGCCGCCAAGACCGGCGCCGTCTACTTCGTCCTGGTGTGGCTGCGCGGCACGCTGCCGCGCTTCCGCCTCGACCAGCTGATGGGGTTCGCCTGGAAGTACCTGATCCCGATCTCGATCGTGAACGTCGGCGTGGTCGCCGTCGAGGCGGCGATCCTGGTGCGCCTCGACGCGCCGGCCGTCGTCCCGCTCGCCGCGTTCACCCTGGTCAACCTCGCGCTGGCCGCTGCCCTGGCGCGCTTCGCGATGCCGGAGCCCTCCGGCGGGCCGGGGGGCGCCCGGCCGGCGGCCCGGCCCCCGGTGCTCACGAC
>VYDC01000024.1 GCA_009843585.1 Chloroflexota bacterium
CTGCTCAACACCGCGTCCGGCCTCGACGACCCCACCGAGGGCAGCGTCACCATCGAGGGCACCGACGTCGGCAGCCTCGACGACAACGCGAAAACGTCCTACCGCGCGACGCGGATGGGGTTCATCTTCCAGTTCTACAACCTGTTGCCGGTGCTCACGGCCGTCGAGAACGTCGAGCTCCCGCTGCTCGTCTCCGGCACGCGGCCGGCGGAGGCGCGCCGGCTCGCGCTCGCGCAGCTCGAGCGCGTCGGCCTGAGCGAGTGGGCGACGCACCGGCCCGGCCAGCTCTCCGGGGGCCAGCGCCAGCGGGTCACCATCGCCCGCGCGCTGGTCAACGACCCCACCATCGTGTGGGCCGACGAGCCGACCGGCGACCTCGACTCCGTGACCGCCGGCCAGGTGATGGACCTGCTCGCGGGGCTCAACCGGGAGCAGGGCCAGACCTTCGTGATCGTCACCCACGGCCGCGAGATCGCCGGCCGCTGCCACCGCATCGTTCACATGCGCGACGGTCGGATCGAGCGCGAGGAGCAGCTCGCTGGATAGCCTCTTCGGGATCCCGCTGACGAGCATCCTCGTCGGGCTGCTGCTGGCGCTCGGCGCGATCTTCGGGGTGCTCGGCGTCATCGCGCTCCGGCAGCCGCTGCTCGTGCGCATGGGGCTGCGCAACATCGGCCGCCGCAGGGCGCAGACGTCCCTGATCGTCATCGGACTGATGCTCTCAACGCTGATCATCAGCGCGGCCTTCGCCACCGGCGACACCGTCGGCTACTCGATCACCAACGAGGTGTACGACTCCTTCGGTGAGGCCGACGTCGTGATCGGCTACGACACGGATGTCTTCGCGGACGGCGGCCAGCGGTACCTCTCCGACGACTTCCTGGACCTGTTCGCGGAGGAGTTCTCGGACGACCCCGGCATCGACGGCATCACGGGCGTCCTGACCGAGGGGCTGCCGGCCATAAACCCCGACCGGCGCCTCGCGGAGCCCCAGGCCACGCTCATCGGCATCGACCCGGAGACCGTGGACTCCTTCCGCGGCCTGCGGACGCTCGGCGGCACCCTGATCCCGGGGGCGACGCTGGGCGGCATGCGCGCCTACGCCTCCCAGGAGCTGGCGGAGGAGATAGACGTCGGCCCCGGAGACACGGTCGAGGTCTACCACGCCGGGGAGCCGGCCTCCTTCGAGGTGATCGACGTCGTCCAGAACACCTCGGTCACCGAGTCCGAGGGCCGCGGCGGGCTCGTCGCGAGCCTGGACGTGGTCCGCGAGGTGACCGGGGCCGACGACGAGCTCTCCGCGGTCATCGTCTCCATCACCGGGGGCGTCCGCGACACGATCGAGAAGAGCGACGAGGTCCAGGACCGGATCGAGGCGTTCATCGAGGCTCACCCCGAGAGCGAGGCGACGATCCTCTTCACCAAGAAGGAGCTGGTCGCGCTCGCGGAGCTCATCGGCTCCGTCTTCGTGACGTTCTTCCTGATCTTCGGGCTGTTCGCCATCGCGTCGGGGGTGCTGCTGATCTTCATGATCTTCGTGATGCTCGCCGCCGAGCGTCGCTCGGAGATGGGGATGGCGCGCGCCGTCGGGATGCAGCGGCTGCACCTCACGGAGATGTTCCTCGCCGAGGGGATGGCCTACAACCTCGGGTCGGCGGCGGTCGGCGCGCTCCTCGGCCTCGGGGTCGCGTTCGTGCTCGTGCTCGTGCTCGGCCAGATCTTCGCGGATGCGTTCGGCTTCGGGATCACGTTCCACTTCAACTGGCAGGGATTCCTCATCGCCTACAGCCTCGGCGTCGTGCTCACCTTCGCGACCGTGGCGTTCTCCTCGTTCCGCATCGCGACCCTCAACATCGTGCGCGCGATCCGCGACCTGCCGGAGCCCCGGCCGCTGGGCGGCGCGGACCGGTCGGTCGGAGCGCTGCTCAAGTCCGCGGCCGGCGCGCTGTGGCTCATCGCCTGGGTCGTGGCGCTCGCCGTCTCCGGGTTCGTGACGCTCTTCATCACGGCGACCGTCATCGGGGCGGCCTTCGGTGACCTCCCGACGATCCTCTCCGGCCTCTTCGGCGGCGCCGCCCTGATGGCGGTCAGCACGCTGATGTTCTTCGGAGCCCGCACCGTCCGCCGGGGGGCCTTCCGCGACCGCTGGAGCTGGCGGCACTGGCTGCTGTGGGCGGTGTGGCTGGCGGTCTTCAACGTCGTCGCCGGGGTCGTCTGGCTGCTCCAGCTCTCGCGCAGGTGGGCGGGCCGCCATCGCGGCGCCGGTGGCTGGGCCGTCATCATGCTCGTCCTCGGAGCGCTGCTGGTCTGGCTCTCCGGCTGGGGCCTCGACGCGCTGAGCGGGCTCCAGGGGCAGGCCTTCGCGTACACGTCCGGCTTCACCCTCGCCGTCTTCGGCGTCGCGATGCTCGCCGTCTACTTCGGGCTCAACCAGCGCCTCTCGTTCACGGCCGCCGGCCTGGGGCTGGTCTGGTACTGGGTCCTCCCGCTCCCGTTCTCTCTCTTCACCGAGCTCGCGGGCCGCAGGGGGACCGGCGACTACGACCCGGTGGACGGGCTGCTGCGGATCCTCGGCCTGCCGCGCCCCGCCGAGATCGACGGCAACGTGGAGATGTTCTTCGTCTCCGGCATCGCCGTGACGGCCGCCGCCGTGCTCGTGATCATCCTCAACGCCGAGCTCGCGCTCGCCCCGGTCCGCTGGCTCGGCGGCCTCCTCGGCGGGATCGCGCCCGCGATCAAGACGGCGATCGCCTACCCCGTCGCCGCGAAGCTCCGCACCGGCATGACGCTCGCGATGTTCGGCCTGGTCGTCTTCAGCGTCGTGGTGATGGCGACGCTCAACTCGAACTTCACGCAGGCGTTCCTGAGCGACAGCGCGGACGGCGGCTTCGACGTCTCCGTCACCGTGAACCCCAACAACCGCATCCCCGATCTGCGCGAGGCGCTGCGCTCCGCCGGCTACGAGCCCGACGCCGCGCTGGGCGGGGTCGGGCGCCTCGTCTCCGCCTTCCCGGAGGTGCGGCGCAGCGACGACCCCGCCGGCGACGAGGCCCTCGCCGTCTACCGCCTCTCCGGAGCCGACGGCGAGTTCGTCGACCTCCAGCGCATGCCGTTCGCGCACCGCGCCGCCGGGTACGACAGCGACGCGGCGGTCTGGGAGGCGGTGCGCACCGATCCCACGGTGGCCGTCGTCGACGCCTCGAGGCTGCAGCCGGCCGACGACTTCGGCGGCGGCCCGCCGTCGAGCGACTTCTACCTCGGCGCCAGCGACCAGGACCTCCGCGAGGCGCCGTGGGACCCGATCCCGATCACCATCCGCGATGCGTCGAGCGGTCTCGATGCGGAGCTACGGATCATCGGCGTCTTCGAGCCGCAGGTGACCGCCGTCATCCCGTCCTTCTTCGCGATCGTCACCGGCGCCGCCACCGTCGACCGGGACCTCGCCGGGGGCGACTTCGAGGAGTACTTCGTCGTGACCGCCGACGCGACCGACGAGGCGGCCATCGCCGCGGCGCGCGACATCGAGTCGACGCTGCTGGAGCGCGGCGTGCAGGCCGACTCGATAGACAAGCTGATCGACGACCAGGCGAGCACGTCGCGCTCGTTCCAGTACCTCTTCGAGGGCTTCATGGGACTCGGCCTGATCGTGGGCGTCGCCGCGCTCGGCGTGATCGCCTTCCGCACGGTGGTGGAGCGCCGGCAGCAGATCGGCATGCTGCGCGCGATCGGCTACAGCCGCGGGCTCGTGGCCCTCTCCTACTTCCTCGAGTCGTCGTTCATCGCGATCGCGGGCGTGGGGATCGGCGTCGTGCTCGGGCTGGCGATCTCCTACAACCTGCTGGCGAGCCCGGAGTTCACCGGGGGCACGGAGATAGACTTCCAGGTCCCGTGGGCACGCCTCGCCGTGATCCTCGTCATCGCGTACGGGGCGAGCGCGCTCATGACGCTGCTGCCGGCCCGTGCTGCCTCGCGCGTCGCGGTTGCCGAGGCGCTCAGGTACGAGTAGCCGCGATAGCCGGGTGACGGCCGCAGCCGGGCCGCTCGACTGACGACCACCGGACCCCTCCCGCTCGACGCTATCGATGAGACCGTCTGGGTCGAGGTCGACCAAGCCCCCGGTCGGGAGAGTCAGCGATCCCACGACGCCTTCGCTCCGTCCGGGTGCGCCTCGACCTCCCCGGCCGTCCGGAACAGGCGGTGCCCGGGATCGCTGTTGAGGATCCTCATGATGGACCGGCCCTGCGCGACGCTGGACTCGCGCAGGCCCGCAACTCGAGACCCTGTGACTATCGGACGGCGGTCACCTCGAGTTGGACACCCTCGTGCTGTTGGATGCGACTGATGACCTCGAACAGGTTCCGGGCGTGGGGGTTGCCCGACGGCCCGAACATGCGCATCAGGCTCTTGGGCGGCTTGCCGGTGAGGGAGCCAAGTTCCTCGAACCCGACGGTGGCGTTGATGTAGTCACGCAGGACGATCTTGCCGGTATCGACATCGCCGGCAAGCAGGCACTCGACGCCTTGCTTCAGCAGCCCTTCGCGAAACTCCGGGTCACGCTCGGCGCGGGTCTGCACGGTTTCCTTGAAGTCACGGGTAAGCGGCACCATCACGCCTCCTGCTGCTTTCGACGCCTGTACTCTCGCCAGAGCTCACGTGCGTTCTCGATGTCCCTCTGCTGGCGTACTTTCGTCCCGCCGCCGAGAAGAACCACCACTGCGCCCCCGCTGGTCGACGTACTCCCTGATCTCGATCACGTAGGCATGGTAACGCACGCGTTACCATGATGCACCGATCTGCCAGGAGCACCGGTCGGAATGACTCACTGCCGGTCGCCTCCCGGTGAGGTAGGGCTCGTTCCGCTCCACGCTGTAGATGATGGCTGGGTACCCAGACAGATGGATCCCTGCGTGGGGCAGGGTCAGCGGTTCCACGAAGCCCGCTCCTCAGCGAATCCACGGGCGCCCCGCCGTCCTCGAGCAACTCGACGAGTGCGAGGATGAAGCCCTCCGGCGGTTCTCGTCCTCGGGCAAGCCACGAGGACTAGGTTGTCGTATCACCGAGTAGTAGCGACGGGTACAGCCCTTCGGAAGTAGGGGCCAGA
>VYDC01000202.1 GCA_009843585.1 Chloroflexota bacterium
GAGGAGCACAGATGCAGGTCGTGGTGAGTCAGGCCTACACCCTGGACGCCGGGGAGCACGCGGACGAGTACGTGCGGCTCTCCCGCGAGTTCACCGCCTTCATGCGCCGTCACCCGGGGTTCCTCGGGCGGCGGCTGCTGCGCTCGCTCGAGGACCCGACGCACTTCACGCACGTGCGCCTCTTCGATTCCATCGCCTCCTACGAGGAGCTCACGGAGGTGCCGGGCTACCACGAGCGGATCGCCGCGATGGCCGCGCACGTCCACCAGCCGCCGGGCGGCCCGCCCCGCGAGTACTTCGAGGTGGCGGTCGACGAGGATCCCCTCCCGCCGCCGGCGTGAGGAAGCGGAGGAGCGCTCCGGGGCGCCGCCCGCGGGGAGGCCGGCTAGCCTCGTCCCATGATCCGCTCGACCGCGACCTCGATGGCGATGCGCCCCTCGCGCTCGCCGGGGACGCCGAAGCGCGCGCTGTACGCCTCGACCGCCCGTGCCACGGCGGCGGCGTCGCGCACGACGCGCCCGCGACCCTCCAGCGTGAGCCAGCGGCCGCCGTCCACCTGGCAGAGCACGGCGCGACCGAGGCCGCCCTCCGCCTCCAGGTTCCGCGCCTTGCGCGCCCCCTCGAAGGTGATGATGCGCGCGGTGCGCCCGGAGGCGTCGTAGCCGAAGCCGACCGGCGTCACATGCAGGCTGCCGTCCGGTCGCTGCGTGCTGAGCGTCGCGATGTGCCTCTCCGCCAGGAAGGCGATCACCGCCTCCGGCAGCCTGTCGAGATCGAGCGACACGTCATCCTCCCTGCTCCCGCGCCGCCGCCCGCGGCCCGCCTCTCGCGCGCCGGCGCGCTCCTGCTACCATCCTGCGGGCCCGACATCGGCCTCACGCCCGCGAGCATAGAAGGGCCGCGCGCATGCGCGCAGGGATCCAGGGGCTCGGGTGGCTGGTCCGCCGTACCGCCGACCCCGCCGGCCTCGGCGCCTTCTACCGCGACGTGGTCGGCCTCCCCGTGCTCCGCACGCACGGCGCGACCACCGTCTTCTGGTGCGGCGAGACCGTCGTCCTGGGCATCAACGAGGGCGGCCGGCCGCAGCGCCGCTACCGCGACCGCAGCGAGGCGCCCTTCATGCCGGTCTTCCGCGTGCGGTCGATGGAGCGCGCCACCGCGCTGCTGCGCGAGCGCGGCGTGGAGTTCGTGAACGACCCGTTCCCGATCGGAGGCGGCGAGGGCATCCTCGCTTACTTCCGCGACCCCGGCGGGCACATCACCGGCCTGCAGGAGCGGGACGAGGCGAGCGCGCGGCCCAAGGACGTCGAGTGGCGGCGGCGGCGCGACGAGGGAGAGCTCGCCGTTCCAGGCGCTCCCCCCCTCGACGGCGAGATCGGGGGGCTCGGTTGGATCGTCGTCCGCTGCACCGACCTCGACGCGCAGGTCGCCTTCTACCGCGACGCGCTCGGCTTCGACGTGATGATGCGCGGCGAGCGCGCGGCCCTGCTCGACATCGGGGGCACGCTCACGCTCGAGGTCGCGCTCGGGTGCCCGCCGGAGCCGCTGCCCGCCGATCGCGGCGAGGTCCCCGACGCCTTCGTGCTGCGCGTCGACGACGCCCCGGCGACCGCCGCCGAGCTCCGCGCGGGCGGCGCCCGGGGCGTCGGGCCGACCCACCGCACCGGGGACGGCGGGGGCGCCATCCACTACTTCCTGGACCCCGAGAACCACCTCTTCGGCGTCCAGACCCGCACCGAGCAGAGCGCGCGCGTGGAGGACGTCGAGGCCAGGCGCCGCCGGGCGCTCGGCCCCGTCGTCACCTAGGCCCGGAGCGGCCGCGCGGGGGAGGGGGAGAGCCGTGGCGGAGGTCCAGACGGCGACGGGGCCGGTCGACAGCGGTGAGCTGGGGATCACGCTCTCACACGAGCACCTCTTCATCCACTCGACAGGCCTCCAGCACCAGTACCCGTGGCTCTACGACCGGGAGGCGGCGGTGGAGCACGTCGCGCTCGAGCTTAAGGACGCGGCCGGGGCGGGCGTCGGCACGGTGATCGACGTCACGACGCCGGATCTCGGGCGCGATGTCGAGATGATCGCGGAGGCGTCGCGCCGCTCCGGGGTGCGTGTGATCGTCCCGACCGGGATCTGGCTCGAGATCCCGCGCCTCTTCCAGCGGCGCTTCGACGGGCGCAGCGGCGCCGACGCCGACGAGACGGCCGAGATCTTCGCCCGGGAGATCGAGCGCGGCGCGGCCGGGACCTCCGTACGCGCCGGCGTCATCAAGGTCGCGAACAACCGGCCGCCCGGCATCGGTGAGGCGGAGGAGACCATCCTCCGCGGGGCGGCCCGAGCCGCGCGCCGCACGAACGTCCCGATCTCGACGCACACGAGCCCCTACGACATCGGGCGCGAGCAGGTGCGGATCTTCGCCGACGAGGGACTTCCGCCGCACCTGGCCGCCATCGGGCACTCCTTCACCGACGACATCGACTATCTCCGCTCGGTGCTCGAGGCCGGCCACTACCTCTCCATCGACCACTTCGGTCGCGACCGCGAGGAGGAGCCCGCGGTGCTCGACACCGTCGCGGCGCTCTGCGCCGAGGGTCATGCCCCGCGGCTGATGCTGGGGCACGACTGGGGCGGGGAGATGGACTGGCGCCCGCACGAGGCGCACCGCCCGCCGTCGACCTGGCGCTACGTGCCGGAGCGCGGCCGCGCGGAGCTCGAGCGCCGCGGCGTCTCCCGGGATGACATCGATTCGATGCTGATCCGGGGCCCGGCGGCCTTCCTGAGCGGGGACGCCCCGTGACCGCTCAGGCGAGGGCGCCCCTCTCCGCGGCGGCGATGCGCGCGCAGCTCGACCGGGCGGGCGTGCGCTTCGTCGCGGCCCTCCCCGACATCACCACCAGCGAGCACCTCCTGAAGCCGATGCTCGCCGACCCCGCTATCCGCGTCGTCCAGGTCTGCAAGGAGGATGAGGGGATCTCCATCTGCGCCGGGCTCTACGCGGGCGGCGAGCGCTCGGTGCTCCTGATGCAGCACACGGGGCTGCTCGACTCCATCAACTGCCTGCGCGCCGTCGGCATCGAGGGTGAGAACCCGGTGTGCATGATCGTCGGCCTGCTGCGGAACGAGCCCGGCGTGCCGCCCTCGCACTCGCCGCGCTACGGGCTGCGCATCGTGCAGCCGATCCTCGGCGCCATGGGCGTCGAGAACGAGCTGCTCGAGTTCGCGGGCGACGAGGAGCGCATCGGCCCCGCCATCGAGCGGAGCTACGAGCGCCGCCGGCCCGTCGTGCTGCTGGTCGGCGGGGAGCCGCTCTGATGACGATGAAGCGCGACCAGATGCTCCGCGCGCTCGCCCGCCACCGCACCGACGAGGTGGTGGTCGCCGTCTACCGGGCGGCCAACGAGCTCATCCACGTCGACCCCTCGGAGCTGAACTACACCTTCAACGCGGCGATGGGGCAGGCCTCCTCGGCGGCGCTGGGCATCGCGCTGGCGCGACCCGACCGGCGCGTCGTCGTCCTCGACGGCGACGGGAGCCTGCTGATGAATCTCGGGACGCTCGTGACGATCGCCGACGCGGAGCCCGCGAACCTCCTGCACTGCGTCTGCTCCAACGGCACCTACGAGACGAACGGCGCCGTGCCGGTGCCGGGGGTGGGCCGCGCCTCCTTCCGCGACCTCGCGCTCGCCGCGGGCTACCGCGACGCCCGTCGCATCGACAGCCTCGAGGAGTGGGATCAGGCGCTGCCGGAGCTCCTGGCCGCGGCGGGGCCCGTGCTCGTCGATCTGGTCGTCGAGCCCGGCGAGGAGACGTGGCCCGACGACTTCCGCACGCTACACTCCACCGAGAGGCGCGATCGCTTCATCGAGGCGCTCGCCGGCGGTCGCCCGTGAGGCGCGCCGCCGCGACCGTCGCTCAGGCGGGTTGATCGCCGATGCCGCCGGCCCACCGCGACCGCATCCCTCGCGGATCCGCGCCCCCGGGACAGATCCCCGCCGCCGCCGACGGCGCCGCCCGGAGTCTCGCCGGGAGGTCGCCGCCCGGTCTCGCGGGCGGGAGCGACGGAGGGCGATCGTCGTGAGCACCCCATCGTCCGGCGCGACCGCCAGGCTCGGGCGGCTGCGCTCGGCCGACGCCGGCGGCGCCATCCTCGTCCTGCCCTACGATCACGGGCTCGAGCACGGGCCGGTCGACTTCCTGGAGCACGAGTGGGGCTCCCGCCCGGCGTCGATCCTCGATCTCGCGAGCCGGACCGGGATCGCCGCGGTCGCGGCCCACCTCGGGCTCATCGGCCGCTACTACCGGGGAACCGAGCGGAACGTCGCCCTGATCGCCAAGCTGAACGGGAAGACGAACATCCCCGAGTCCTCCGCGCCGCTCTCGCCGCTCACCGGCTCCGTCGAGGAGGCGGTGCGCGCGGGCGCCGACGCGATCGGGTACACGCTCTACGTGGGATCCGCCGCCCAGGAGCGCGACCTCCGCCAGCTCGCGGACGTCCGGCGCGACTGCGAGCGTCTCGGGATGCCGCTCGTGGTCTGGTCCTACCCCCGCGGGAGCTTCGTCGACGCGGCCGGCGGGCGCGATTCCCTCTACGCCGTCGACTACGCGGGGAGGGTCGCCCTGGAGATGGGGGCGGACGTCATCAAGCTCAACATCCCCCGGAGACACGACCCGGAGCTCGGCGCGCCCCCGCCCGCCTATCTCGAGCTCGAGGACGACCGCTCGCTCATGGCCAGGCGCGTCGTCGAGTCGTGCGGCGAGGCCGCCGTGATCTTCTCCGGGGGCTCGCAGCGAAGCGACGAGAGCTTCCTCGCAGAGGTCCGGCTCGCGCTCTCGGCGGGTGCCGCCGGCATGATCGCCGGGCGCAACATCTTCCAGCGCCCGCTGGAGGCGGCGGAGCGGCTGATCGCGGAGATGAGCGCCTGCGCGCGCGAGGCGGGAGGGGCCCGGGAGGGCCCAGCCTGAGCCCGGATCGGCCGGGCGCGGACCGGGCGCGGGACGTCTAGCGTGTCCTATCACCGGGATCTGGCGACAGATCCGACGGTAGATCCCGCTGTTCCTC
>VYDC01000145.1 GCA_009843585.1 Chloroflexota bacterium
GTGGTGTCGCTCCCGCCGCGGCCGAGCGTCGTCACGTCGAGATCTTCCGACTCCGAGACGCCCTGGAACCCGGCGACGATCACGACGCGGCCGGCCTCGAGCTCGCGCTCGATGCGGGCGGTGTCGATGCCGGCGATGCGCGCGCGGCCGAACACCGCGTCCGTGCGGATGCCGGCCTGCTGCCCGGTGAGGCTGACCGCGTCGAATCCGTAATCGTGGAGCGCCATGGAGAGCAGCGTGGAGGAGACGACCTCCCCGGTGGAGAGCAGCACGTCGAGCTCGCGCGGGCGCGGGTCGACCGTCACCTCCGTCGCCAGTTCGATCAGCTCGTCGGTGCGATTCCCCATCGCCGAGACGACGGCCACCACGCGGGCGCCGCTCGACGCGCGCGCGGCGATGCGGACGGCGACGTGGCGGATCTTCCGGGCGTCGGCGACCGAGGAGCCGCCGAACTTCTCCACGAGCAGCACCACGCCTCCCCTCGTGCGGCCCGGGCCCGCACGCTCCGCCGCCCGGTCAGTCCCCGCCGGGTGCGACGGCGTCGCCCACCAGGGCCGCCCCGCGAGCGCTCATCCCGCAGACGCGCGTCTCCGCCTCGACGCCGCCCGCCGCCGGCGCCGGCCGCCTCCCGCCGGCGCCCGTCTCCGCCGCGTCGGTGACGAAGGCCGCTACGGCCGATCCCCCGCCCGAGAGATAGACGCCGTGTGCGCCGGCCGCGCGCGCGGCGGCGAAGATCGCCGGCATCGCCGGGAAGAGCGTCGCCCGCGCTGGCTGGTGCAGGACGTCCTCGGTCGCCACCCCGAGCAGCTCGTAGCGGCGCTCGGTCAGGGCGGCGACGAGCAGGGCGGCTCGCCCGATGTTGTGCACCGCCTGGTTGCGCGTCAGCCGCTCCGGGAGCCGCGCGCGGGACTCGGTGGTCGGCATGGAGAAGCGGGGGACCAGGAGCGCGATCCGCAGGTCCTCCGGCGGGTCGAGGCCGAGCCGGTGCACCTCCCCCTCGTCCACCCCCTCCGCGATCACGATCTGCAGGCCGCCGAGGAGGGCGGGCGCCGCGTTGTCGGCATGCCCCTCGAGCCGGGTCGCCACGCTGAGTAGCGCGTCCGTCGAGCGCTCGCCCGCGAGAAGAGCGTCGGCGGCGACCACGCCCGCGACGTGGGCCGCTGCCGAGAGGCCGAGACCTCGCCCGACGGGTATGTCGCCCTCCACCAGCACCCGCAGGCCCGGCGGCGGAGCCTCCCCCGCCAGCTGATAGAGCGCCCGGACGCCGCCCGCTGCCATGCGCTCGAGCGGCGGCGCGGGTGCCGGAAGCGGGCGCTCGTCCGGGGTGATGGTGAACCGCATGCGCCAGTCGAGCGCGACGCCGAGGGTGTCGAAGCCCGGCCCGAGATTGGCGGAGGTGGCGGGAACCTCGATGGTCGCGCTTGGGGGCGGGTCGCCGGCCATGGGAGAGAGTGTAGACACCACCCCCGGAGCGAGGAAGGAGGCCTGCGGCCGGGGCGGTCGCCCTCAGCGTCCGGCCGGACCCGGGCGCGTCGACGCCCGGAGCGCATCGAGCCGCTCCCACGCCCTCGCCACCAGCGCCTGCGGCGGCTCCCGCGCGTCGAGCACCAGCCACCGCGCTGGATCCTCGCGAGCGAGCTCGCGGTAGCAGGCCCGCACGCGTTCGTGGAAGGCGAGCGCCTCCCCCTCGAGGTAGTCGCCCGCCGCGCCTCCCCGGGCCAGCCCCTCCGCCGGCGCGATGTCGAGCAAGAGCGTGAGGTCGGACGACAGCCCTCCGGTTGCGGCCCGGTTCACTACGGCCACCACGGAGCGGTCGAGCCTGCGTCCGCCGTGCTGGTAGGCGATCGTCGAGTCCTCGTAGCGATCGCAGATCACGATCGCCCGGCGCGCGTGCGCCGGGCGCAGCATTTCGACCACGAGCTCCGCGCGCGCCGCCGCTATGAGGAGCAGCTCCGCCCCCGGCGCCGGCGCCGGGGCGCCGGGCCCGGCGCCGAGAAGGGCCCGACGGATGCGCTCCCCGAGCGCAGTGGCCCCGGGCTCGCGGCACGCCTCAACATCGAGGCCGGCGTCGCGGGCGCGGTCGGCGAGCATCGCCGCGAGCGTGCTCTTCCCGGCGCCCTCGCCGCCTTCGACGGTGACAAGCAGGCCCCGGGACGCTCGGGCGGTGGTCATTCGTCGTCGGCGTCCAGGTCGGCGTCCGCGTCAGGATCGTCCCAGGCAGCCCACGGCTCGGCCCTCTCCCCGGCCATCACCGTGATGCGGCGATAGGGCTCGCGCCCGCGGGAGACCGAGCGCAGCCCGTGCCGCGAGACGAGCTCATGCTGCACGCGGCGCAGGTAGGCGCCCTGGGGCGCGAGCTCGACGCTCCGCCTCCCGTGCAGCGAGACCGTCGCGATCGCCATCTCCGCCTCGCGCAGCGCCTGCGTCGTCGGATCGGCCGCGCCTCCGGCCCCGCGCATCGCGAGCAGCGACTGCTCCATCTGCGCAACCGTGTTGTTGCGGAGCACCAGGACCGGGACGCCGAGCGACTCGGCCTCCCGCAGCGGGCCGCTGCGGCGGCGGTAGTAGGGGCGCAGCGTCATCACGGCATCCGCCTCCTGCAGCCTGTCGACCACGGCCGCCTCCGAGCGCGTGCTCGCGATCGCCTGCTGGAGCCGCGTCCGGCTGACCCCGTACGGGAGGATGCGACGCTTGGGGCCGCCGTCGGCGCGGGCCCCCGCCGCGGCCGGAGGCGCCTCCCGCGCGGCCGAGCCGGCGCGCCGGCGGGCGGGCGGGCCTGACCACTCGGCGGCGGATCCGGCCGAGCCGTCGGCCGGCGCCGACCGCTCTCCCAGCGGCCGCACCGGTGCGCGCTCCACCGACTCCACCTCTCCGGCCATCCCGAGCGTGCGCAGCTCCGCCTCCGCCGCGAATCCTCTAAGCAGCGCGTCGACGGTGCCGGCCAGCTCGCCGTGGACCTGGACCCGGTGGAAGCTCTGGATCTCGACGAGCGCGTCGAAGGTCGGCGGCGCGCGCCGCTCGAGCACTGTCTTCTGCGTCCCCCGGCGGCGAGCCTCGTCGTCTCCGAGCGTGACCGACTCGATGCCGCCGATGAGGTCGGACAGCGTGGGGTTCTGCATCAGGTTGGCGAGCGTGTTCCCGTGCGCCGTGCCGATCAGCTGCACCCCCCGCTCGGCGATCGTCCGCGCCGCCTCCGCCTCGCGCTCGGTCCCGATCTCATCGATCACGACGACCTCGGGCATGTGGTTCTCGACCGCCTCGATCATCACCTCGTGCTGCAGCTCCGGGCGTGGCACCTGCATCCGCCGGGCGCGTCCGATGGCATGGTGCGGTATGTCCCCGTCGCCGGCGATCTCGTTCGAGGTGTCGACGATCACCACGCGCCGCCCCAGGTCGTCGGCCAGGATGCGCGCGAGCTCGCGCAGCATGGTCGTCTTGCCGACTCCGGGGCGGCCGAGGAGCAGGATGCTCCGCCCGTTCTCCGCAAGATCCTGGATGCCTCCGGCCGAGCCGGTGACCGAGCGCCCGACGCGGCAGGTCAGCCCGACGATCGACCCCCGGCGGTTGCGGATGGCCGAGACTCGGTGGAGCGTGCGCGGGATCCCGGCGCGGTTGTCCTCGCCGAACTCCGAGACCGATCCGACCACATGATCGATGTCGAGCGCCGCGACCTCGTCCGCGTCGAAGACGATCTCGCGCGAGGCATAGCGGGCCGCGGGTGGGCGGCCAAGGTCGAGAACGACCTCGATGAGGTCATCGACGCCCTCCTCGCGGACCGAGCGGGCGACCCGCGCGGGAAGCGCCTCCACCAGCAGCTCGACCTCGGCGTCGTCGTTCCCGGACACCACCCCCGGTGTGCGCGCGTCGCCGTCGTCCGGCGCGTCCCTCATCGCTGATCACTCGCTCCCCTGGTCGGGCGCCGCCCGCCGCGCCGATCCGGCCGCACCGCTAGCCTCCGCTCGCCACAACGACGCCGGCTCCGCGACGGGCGGGGTCGACGGCCGGCTGCCGCGTGCGGATCGCCAGAAGCTCGACGTCGCCACCCGGCGTGAGCCCGTGTGCGCCGAGCAGCTCCTCGACCACGACGGCCGAGCGCGGCACGAGCGAGACGACCCGCGCGCAGCGCGCCGTCGCCTCGGCGGCGCGCTGCAGGAGCGTCCGGCAGCCCTCCCGCACGCCACGATCCGCCGCCTGCGGGGTCGGGCCCTCAGCCGACGGGGGCTCGACGAGCAGCTCCAGCTCCCCGAGCGCCCCCCGGGTGCTGACCCGCGCCGCCGCGACGGAGCGACCGCCGACCTCCGCCACCCAGCGCCCGCCCCGGCGACCCGTCCAGCGGCTCCCGTCGAGGGCGCGCCACTCGGAGAGCGTCAGCCCGAACGCACGCCGGGCGGCGACCGGCGTCGCCGCGCTATAGAGGCGGAAGAGCTCGCCGTCGTCGCCCGCTCGGAGCTCGCGCACGACCACGGCCGCGACGCCCGGCTCCGGCCGGGCGCTCACCCCGGGGCCCGTCCAGAGCCGCTCCGTCGACGCGTGCTGAAAGCCCGCCCGGAGCGCCGCTCCGACGGCCACTCCGCCCGCCGGCGTGCGCAGGATGACGTGGCCCACGCGCTCCGAGGACGCCGCGTCCGCGACCCGGCGCAGCAGCCGGCCGAAGGCGGCTCCGTCCTCCGGCACCGCCCGGCGTGCGCCGAGGAGCATGTCGATCTCCCAGGCGTCGCGGCGCCCGATGCTCCGCGCGGTCGCGACGCCGGATATCCTCCCGCCCTCGACCTCGAGCCAGGCGAGGCGCCGGAAGCCGATCCAGCTCTGCACGGCCGTCACGATCGGCGGGCGGGGCGGGCGGGGACGCGCGAGCAGCTCGACCGTCACGGCGTGGTTCTCGATGAGACCCGCGGACGGACGGAGGCGCGCCAGCAGGGCCGCCGCACGCGGCAGGCGGCCGATCACGTGTCGGGCCCCGCGGCTCCCGCCGCCGGCGCGGCGAGCGCCTCGCGCGCGCTCGCGAGGAAG
>VYDC01000038.1 GCA_009843585.1 Chloroflexota bacterium
GCGCCTGTAACCCGCGAGTTTGCGAAGCCGGAGCCGGTCACTCCATATGGTCTAGGGTCGCGACGCCTGCGGCCGCGGGCGCCCGGGACCGGCGGACCGCCGGCCGGGCGCAGAGCCCGAACTAGACGAAGATCCGCGAGCCGCGCTCGCGGGAGTCGCCGGTGCGGATGGCCTCGTCGCGGACGGCCCGCGCGACGCCCTCCCCGACGGAATCGTTGAAGACGGACGGGAGGATGTAGTCCTCCGAGAGCTGGTCGCCGGGGATCGCCTCGGCGATCGCGCGGGCGGCGGCGATCTTCATCTCCTCGGTGATGTTGCGCGCCCTCGCATCGAGCGCGCCGCGGAAGAGTCCCGGGAAGCAGAGCACGTTGTTGACCTGGTTGGGGTAGTCGGAGCGACCGGTCGCGATCACGCGCACCGGCCCGTCGCTCGGGATCAGCTCCGGCCGGATCTCCGGCTCCGGGTTGGCGAGCGCGAAGACGATCGCGTCGTCGTTCATGCGCGCGACCTGCTCCCCGGTGACCATGCGCGGGCCCGAGAGGCCCAGGAAGATGTCGGCGCCGACGAGGGCGTCCGCCATCGAGCCCTGGAAGTTCTCCGGGTTCGTGTGGTCGGCGAACCACTCCTTGGCGACGTTGAGGTTGTCGCGGCCGCGGTAGACGGCGCCCGAGCGGTCGAAGCCGATGATGTTGCGGACGCCGAAGTTCATCATGATCTTCGAGCAGGCGACGCCCGACGCCCCGACGCCGATCAGCACGATCTTGAGGTCCTCGGGGCGCTTCTTGACGATCTTCAGCGCGTTGATGAGGGCGGCGAGCACGACGACGGCCGTGCCGTGCTGGTCGTCGTGGAAGACGGGGATGTCGAGCTCGGCCTTGAGCCGCTCCTC
This sequence comes from Chloroflexota bacterium, assembly GCA_009843585.1. Taxonomy (GTDB): domain Bacteria; phylum Chloroflexota; class Dehalococcoidia; order UBA2979; family UBA2979; genus VYDC01. The sequence goes on from VYDC01000038.1 coordinate 890, forward strand.
GATCTCGAAGCAGCGCGGCGCCGAGATGTCCTCGAGCAGGATGCCTCCGAAACCGGGGGCGACGGCCTTCACGATCTGCACGATCTCGTCGGGATCCTTCGTGTCGAGACATAACGGCCAGGCGTCGATCGCCCCGAAGGACTTGAAGAGCATCGCCTTGCCCTCCATGACCGGCATCGCCGCCTCCGGCCCGATGTCACCCAGCCCCAGCACCGCCGTGCCGTCGGTGACGACGGCGACGGTGTTCGACTTCACCGTGAGCGACCAGGCGGCCTCCGGGTTCTCGTGGATCGCCATGGAGACGCGGCCGACGCCCGGCGTGTAGACGTGGGAGAGATCCGCGTGCGTGGTGACCGGGACCTTGTTGCGGATCTCGATCTTGCCGTGGCGGTGCAGCTGGAACGTGCGGTCGGAGGCGTGCTGCACCTCCACCCCGGCCGTCTCGCCGAGGGCGGCGACGAGCGCGTTCGCGCGCGTCTCGTCGGGGCAGAAGATGCTGAACTCGCGGAGGATGAAGTCGGGCTCCGCGAGCGCGATGTCGATGTTGTGGATGTCGGCGCCGTGCCGGCCGATGAGCGTCGTCACCCGGCCGAGCATCCCCGGCTTGTTCGCGATGCGCAGCAGCAGCGAGAGCTGGTACCCCGTCAGCGGCCCCTGGTAGGCGAGCTTGTCTGCGCTGTCCGGCCGCGCGTCGTTCGTCATCGGCGGATCTCTCCTCGACGGCTGGCGGGCCTCGCCCGCCGCCCCCGGCCCGCCCGATCCGCCGTCGCGGCGGCGCGCGGACACTCTCACGTGAACGGAACGTGCACTGTACCATCGCGCGTGCGTGCGTTCCCCTCGCCGTTCCGGGGCGCGGGGTCGGCTCCGGGGCCTGCCGGCCTTCCCTCAGCCGGCGCCGCTGATATGCTCGGTGGGAGCGTCGCCCCCATCGTCCAGGGGCCTAGGACGCCACCCTTTCAAGGTGGAAACGGGGGTTCGAGTCCCCCTGGGGGCACCAAGGCACTCCACATCCATGGTGACCGCTCTGGAGCGGGGTGAACTCGCTTCACTGCAACCCGTAGGCGAGCGGCCGCTGAGGGACGCTGAATCGCGGGCACCGGCGCGGCGCGGATGAGGTCCGATGGCTGATCCCGAGCCGGCGTCGCCCTCGCAGGATGGGATCGACGCGATCAGTGTCGCCGGCGAGTGGGACGCCGGCGACATGGGATGCGGCGAGGTGATCATCCTGCTCAGCGTGCGGATGCAGCGGCTCAGACCGGGTGCGGTCTTCAGGCTGACCGCGCGCGACCTCGGCGCTCCCGAGGACATCCCGGCGTGGTGCCGCCTGACGGGGCGGCGCCTGCTCCGGGCGGAGCACCCTTGCTACTGGATCGAGCAGCGGGGCGCGTGACCCGCAGCGGAGGGAGTGGATCGTGGCCGGGAAGTTCTGCGTGAGCCTGACCCGCGCCGGCGACGACCCCGACAGGGCGACCGTCGCATTCGTGCTGGCCGGCGCGGCGCTCGGATCGGAGCAGGAGACCGTCGTCTTCCTCAGCACCGAGGGCGTCCGGCTCGCCGAGCGAGGCTACGCCGACGACATCCACGAGGGCGGCTTCCTGCCGCTCGCCGAGCTGATGGCCACCTTCGCGGGCGGCGGCGGCGAGATCTACGTATGCGCGCCGTTCTTCAGCAAGCGCGGGCTCGACGCGGACAACCTCGTCGACGGCGCGGTGATCGTCGGCGGCGCGAAGCTGGTCGAGTTCCTCGCCGGCGGCACGCCCTCCGTCTCCTACTAGAGCCGACCCGCGGCCTGCGCGGATTGATGGACCCGCCGATGGATCCCGTCGGGCGGCACGCCCACGAGCCCGACGTCAGCTTCGACGGCGGCGACCTCGATTGCGGCGGCGGCCTGCTGCTCCTGATCCGGCGGCACATCGACCCGCTCGAGCCCGGCGGGCTGCTCGAGATCCTCTCCACGGACTCGACGGTCGAGGTCGAGCTGCCGGCCTGGTGCCGGCTGACCGGCAACGAGCTGGTCTCCTGGACGAAGCACGAGGGCCGGCGCAGCTTTCTCGTCAGCAAGGGCGCCCTCGCCGGGCGATCGGAGGCGGCCGCGGTTCCGGGAGCCCCGGCGGGCACGATCGGCGCGCGGGTGCGCGTGCCGGTCACGATCGCGGGCTCACTCCCCCGGCCCCAGGTGGCGCGCGATATCGCGCCGCTCTCGGTGCTCGGCGTCGGGAGCTGGCCGCGGCCGCGCTGGATGCTGCGGGCGCTGCACGACCGCCTCGAGGGCCGGCTGGGGGAGGCCGAGTTCGAGGCGACGGCCGACGACGCGGTGCGGCTCGCCGTCGCCGCGCAGCTGCGTGCGGGCGTGGACGTGGTGACGGACGGCGAGCAGCGCCGCGACAACTATGCGAGCTTCGCCGGCGGCCGGCTCGACAACTGCCAGCTGATCCCGCTCAGCGACCTGACGGCGATGGTGGACGACCCGGCCGAGTTCGAGCAGGAGCTGCGCATGCTCGACGTCCCCGCCTCGGAGGTCCGCCATCCGGTGGTCTACGGGGCGCTGGGCCGCAGCCGGCCGCTCGCCGTCCACGAGCTGACGTTCGCCGCCTCCCTGGCGGACGCCCCGCTGAAGGTCGCGCTGCCGGGTCCGTACCTGCTGACGCGCATGATGTGGCTCGACTGCCTGACCGACCGCCCCTACGAGAGCCGCGAGGACCTCGCGCGCGACGTGGTGCGCGTGCTGCGCGAGGAGGCGCACGTCCTGCTCGCCTCGGGCGCCGCGCTGGTGCAGTTCGACGAGCCGGTGCTGACGGAGGTCGTCCACGGCAGCCCGGGCGCCACGCGCAGCTTCATGTGCGGCGCGCTCAGCGAGCGGCTCGATTCGGACTCGGAGCTGGACTTTGCCGCCGGACTGCTCGACGAGGTGGTGCGCGGCCTGCCCGCGGAGTCGCTCGCGCTGCACGTCTGCCGCGGCAACTGGACGCCCGACGAGTCCGCCGCGCTGGCCGGCGACTACCGGCCGCTCCTCGGCTTCCTCGGGCGCACCCCGGTCGGGACGCTCTTCCTCGAGCTGTCGACGCCGCGCGCCGGCGAGATCGCCGTGCTGAGCGAGTTGCCCGGGGACAAGCGGATCGGCGTCGGCGTCGTGAACCAGAAGCTCGAGACCGTCGAGGCGGTCGGCGAGGTGCGCCGCCGCATCGCGCGCGCGATCGATCTCTTCGGCGGCGACCGCGTGCTGCTCACGCCGGACTGCGGGTTCGCGACCTTCGCCGACAACCCCGTCGCCTCCTCCGACATCGCCGAAGCGAAGCTGCGGACGATCGTCGAGGCACGCGACCTGGTGCGGGCGGATCGAGGCTGACCGGGCCGGCGTGACGTGCCACAGGCGGCGCTGCGGGAACGAAGCCGGCCCGTCGCTTCTGGCCCGTCGACGGGCCGGCATCGGCGGCGGTAGGGCGCCCTACTGCGTCGGCAGGGGCGGCTGCCACCACGCCGGGAGCGTGCTGACCTCGACCGCCTCCACCCACTTCACCCAGTGGTAGCCGCGCCGGCCCGGCGCGACCAGCCGCACGGGGAAGCCGTGGCCGGCGCTCAGCGGCTCGCCCCCCACATGCGTCGCGAGCAGCAGCCGCCCCGCCCCGTCGAGGGCGAAGCGCCGGTGATAGCCGGTGACGGAGCGGATCACGACGCTGCGAGCTCGCGGCGCCGCGCGCGCGCGGGCGATCACGGCGTCAAGCGGCACGCCGCGCCACTCCTGCCGGGTGTACCAGCCGCCGGTGCAGTCCAGGACCTCCTGCTGGCTGCGCAGCGGCATGGCCATGAGATCGGCGTAGCGGACCTCGATCGGACTGTCGACGTCGCCGGAGACGCGCAGGCGCCACGCGGCGGGGTCCACGCGCTGCCGCCTGTCGCTGAGCCAGTTGGTGACCGGGTGGGCGTTCCCGGCGAGGCTCGCCTCCTCGCGCGAGCCCGTGAAGCGGCGGTCGGGGCCCGCGAGCGCGGATGAGGCGACCAGTCCCCGCGAGAGGACGAGCCCTCCCGCTCCCACCCCCAGCAGCCGGATCGCGGCGCGCCTGCTCGCGAAGTCGGCCGCGCGAGCGCGCGGCCAGCGCGC
>VYDC01000241.1 GCA_009843585.1 Chloroflexota bacterium
GCGCCGTGCAGGCCGGCGCGCTCACCGACCGCTTCGACCGCGATCTCCCGGAGGGGCATGCCGATCGCATCGACTACGACCGCGCCGCCCGCTTCCGCGAGCTCGCGCGCGAACTGCGCGAGAGCCCGGCCTCGCTCGCCCACCGCTACGCCCTCTCCATGCCCGGCGTGGCGACCGTCGTCCTCGGCGTAAAGAACCGTGTCGAGCTCCGCGAGTGCCTGGAGGCCGAGCGTCGCGGCGCGCTCGACGGCGAGCTGGTGAGGCGAGTCGATGCATCGGTGCGCGAGCGCTGAACGATGGCCGGGGCTATCCGTCGCGGCGGAACGCCTCGATCCCCAGCTCGAGGTTCTCGTGGGTGCGCTCGTAGGTCATCGACGCGTTCGCGGAGTAGAGGCAGAGCGTGTCGATGAGGCCCTCGTAGCGCTGCGCCTGCTCCACCACTTCCTCCGGCGTGCCGTAGATCCCGTGCTCGGCGGCGACGTCGTCGGGAATCGCCTCCGCCAGCGCATCGGCGTCGCCGGGACGGCCGAAGAAGGCCTCCTGGACGCGCCCCCTGACCGCCTTGAGACCCTGTGAGTCGAGCACGCTCGCGTAGCTCCGGGTCGCGAGGAAGGGGCCGATGGAGAGCTTCAGCTCCCGCAGCGCCTGCCGCCGGTCGCGGGAGATCGCGTAGGTGATCCATCCCTGGTGATCGAAGTCGGCCCGCGTGCGACCGGAGCGCTCGAGCCCAACGTCCACCTGCGGCCAGACGATGTCGCGGATGAAGCCGACGGAGGCGATGGGGTGGCCGCACAGCCCGGCGCCGAGATCGCCGGCAAGCCTCAGCATGCCCGGGTTGACGGCGGCGAGGTAGACGGGAGCCGCGGGACTCGTTCCGTCGTCGTTCCAGTCGAGCGCGGAGCCCTCGAATGAGTAGAACTCGCCGTCGAAGGAGAGCCGCTCGTCCGAGGGAGTCGCCCACGCGCGCCGCATCGCGTGGATCATCTCCCGCAGGCGGCTCGCCGGATGCGGGAAGTCGCGCCCCAGCGTCAGGATGTTCCAGCCCTTCGTTCCGCCGCCGAGCCCGAGCACGAAGCGGCCGCCGTAGAGGCGCTGGAGATCGGCCGTGTGCTGGGCGAGGTTTCGCGGTTCGAACTGGAAGGCGCGGAAGACGCCGCTGCCGATCCGTACGCTCTCCGTGTGCTCCATCATCGCCGCGAAGGCGGGGATGCTCTCACCGGAGTTCCAGACCGTGCCGAAGCCGGCCTCCTCGGCGAGCCGTGCCAGGGCGGGCTTCCTCGCGAGGTGGCTGCCGGCGATCGAGATCGCTATATCCATCGTCTCCTCCTGTTTCCGCGGCGGCGACGATAGCACGTGGCTGCCCGGCGCCTCGCCGGCACTCGCTGTGCGAAGATCGCGCCATGGACGATGCCGAGGGCTGCACGCCCCGCAAGCACGCCTCAGCCCCACCGCTTCCCGCGAGCCGCGACGGCGCAGCCGGGGGCGCCGGCAGGACCGACCGGCCCGGGGTCCGGCGTCTCCCGCCCGCCGCGCTGACATGACGGCGCGGAGATGGGAGCCCGGCGACTGCATCACGGGGCGCAACATCTGGGGCGGTCGGGTCTTCACCGCCTGGCCGTTCCTCGTGGTCGAGGACCGTGGCGACCTGCTCGCGGCGGTCATGCCCGCGGGCGCTCGATGGATGCGTCCGACCGATCTGGACGGCAACGACATCCGCCTGCCGCACGGTCCCTGGCGGCTCCGCGAGGACGTCTGGCGCGGGCACGGGCTCGTGCGCGTCTTCATCGGCGGCGCCGCGCACTCCGTCCTCGTCTTCCTCGGCGACGGCGACGTCCGACGATGGTATGTGAACCTCGAAGCGCCGTTCCGCCGCACCGCGATCGGCCTCGACACCCGCGACCACCACCTGGATATCGTCCTCACGCCCGATCTCCGCACGGCCACGTGGAAGGACGAAGACGAACTCGACGATGCCGTTGCCTTCGGCAGCATGACCGCCGATGAGGCCGCGACGGTCCGCGCCGAGGCGGCGCGGGCGCTTCATTGGATCCGCCGGGGCGACCATCCCGCCATCGACGGTCGCTGGCGCATGTGGAGGCCCCCGCCGCACTGGCGGGCGCCGTCGCTGGCTCCGGGCTGGGAGGTACCGCCGGCACCGAGCCGCCGCGAGACGTCCTAGCAGCAGGCACGGGGCTCGACCGCGCTCGCTCGGCGCTCGCACCGGGCGCCTGCCAGCCTCGCCGGCCGGCGGCGGCGGCTGGCGACCCGGAGCGCCGCTGCCTCCCGCGCGCACCTCGGCGTGCTGGCACCCTCGGCAGGATTCGAACCTGCGACCCGCGGATTAGAAGTCCGCTGCTCTGTCCACTGAGCTACGAGGGCGCGAGGCCAGCACGTCATTCTAGCCCGGGGCTCCACCGCGAACGGAGATGTGCCCGCCGGCGGACGCTCCCGACCGTCGGACAGTCGATGCCACCGTGGCGCCGACGTCGGCGAGACGCCCGCGGACCGCTGTCCCGCGAGATCGGGTGGACGGCCCCCTGACCAATCGAGCGCCACTCTGTGATACTGGGCGCGCAAGGCGTCTTGCGGTGACAGCTCGTGCGGGAGGAGTCCGCGTGGATTCTCACACTGGAGAGCCGATCGCCATCGTCGGCATGGCCTGCCGGTTCCCGGGCGCAGGTGACCTGGACGCCTTCTGGCGGCTGCTCGAGGAGGGTCGCAACGCGGTGTCCGAGGGCGACCCCGGCTCCGGCGTGGGACGCATGGGCCTGCTTTTCGGGGACCACGACGTCCAGCCCGAGGCCTGCCGTTTCGGCGCCTTCGTCGACGACATCGACCGGTTCGACGCCCCCTTCTTCCGCATCTCGCCCGTAGAGGCGGAGCTGCTCGATCCGCAGCAGCGCATGATGCTCGAGACGAGCTGGCTCGCCCTCGAGGACGCAGGGATCGATCCGGCCGCCCTGACGGAGAGCCGCACCGGCGTCTACACCGGCATCAGCAACGACGAGTACCGAATGCTCGTCGTTGATTCGAGCAGGCCCACCGCGGCCGCCGGCTCCCTCTACGCCCTCAGCGGCACGAACCTGAACGGCACCAGCGGACGCGTCTCCTTCGTGCTCGGCCTCAGGGGACCGGCGAAGGCGGTGGACGCAGCCTGTGCTTCCGCCCTGGTGGCGGTCCACGACGCGGTGGCCGACCTGCAGTCCGGGAAGGCCGACCTCGCCCTAGCCGCCGGCGTCCAGGCCATCCTGAACGGGCGCATCTACGAGCTCCGGGCCGAGGCGATGATGCTGTCGCCCGACGGCCAGTGCAAGGCGTTCGACGCCTCCGCCAACGGCTACGTTCGGGGGGAGGGCTGCGGCGTCGTCGTCCTCAAGCGACTCAGCGAGGCGGAGGCCGACGGCGACCGCATCTGGGCCGTGATCCGCGGCGCGGCCGTGAACCACGGCGGTGCAAGCGTCGGCCTGACGGTCCCGCACACGCCCGCGCTGATCGAGGTGATCGAGACCGCACTCTCCGACGCGGGCGTCAGTCCCGCTGACATCGACTACCTCGAGGCGCACGGCACGGGAACCGCGGTGGGCGATCCGATCGAGATCGACGCCGCGGCCGACGTCCTGAGCCGCGGGCGCGACGGCGACCGTCCGCTCCTGGTCGGATCCGTGAAGACCAACATCGGCCACCTGGAGTCGGCGGCCGGCATCGCCGGCCTGATGAAGGCGGCGCTCGTGCTCAAGAGGGGTATCATCCCCAGGCACCTCCACTTCCACGATCCCAACCCGAGCCTCGACTGGGACAGCCTCCCCCTCCAGGTGACCTCGGAGATGGTCGACCTGCCGCCGCGCGACCGGCCACGCCTGGCGGGCGTGAATTCGTTCGGGATATCCGGGACGAACGCGCACGTGGTGGTGGAGGAGTACTGCGGACCGAGCGGTCCGGGCGCCGCGGAGCTGGGCAGCGCGGCGCCCGAGCTCGCCGTCGGGGTCTCCCTGCCGGAGGGCGTGGCCCACCTGCCCCTGCCCGACGGCCGCTTCGGCCCACGGCCGACGCGGTTCCTCCCGCTGTCGGGAAGGTCCGAGGGAGCGGTGCGGGAACTCGCAGGGCGCTACCTCGCGTGGCTGGGCGAGAGGCCGGGCGAGCCGCTCGCCGGGGGCGCCGCCTCCGAGCCGGTGCTGTCGGATATGGCGTGGACGGCCGGGGTGGGGCGCAGTCACTTCGACTACCGGTCGGGAGCCGTCTTCAGCGACGTGGACTCGCTGCGCGCGCGCCTCACCGAGCTCATCGAGGGCGGCGCAGACCTCACGCCGGGACACCCCGGCACGGTGGCCTTCGTCTACACGGGGCAGGGGAGCCAGTGGGTCGGCATGGGCCGGGCCCTCTACGAGACGGAGCCCGTCGCGAGAGCGGTGCTCGATCGCTGTGAGGCCGTCTTCCGGGAGGTGCGGGGGGCGTCCCTTCTCGACGTGATGTTCGGCCGGGACGGCGCGACGGGCGACCTCGGTGACACGGCATGGGAGCAGCCCGCGCTCTACGCGCTGGAGTGCGCCGTGACCGCCCTCTGGGCGAGCGTCGGGGTCCGGCCCGAGGTGGTCGTGGGCCACAGCGTCGGCGAGATCGCGGCAGCGCAGGCGGCCGACGTCTTCAGCCTCGACGATGGCATGCGGTTCGCCGCCGCGCGCGGCGCGTTGCTGTCCGGCATGGAGGCCGGCGGCATGGCCGCCGTCTTTGCCACCCCGGAGCAGGTCGCCGCCGCGGTCGAGGCGCACAACGCCACCTCGACCAGCGTCGGGCTCAGCATCGCGGCCGACAACGGCGCCCACCAGGTCGTCAGCGGCCCGGTTGCGGACATCGAGACGATCTCGGAGCGCCTGGGATCGGAGGGGATCCGCGTCCGACGGCTCAACACGGCCAAGGCGTTCCACAGCGCACTCGTGGACCCGGTCCTGGACGGACTGGACGCGGCACTGGAGGGCGTCGAGACC
>VYDC01000211.1 GCA_009843585.1 Chloroflexota bacterium
ACGAGCGTCGGGGCCTGGATCAGCGGGGTCGTCTCCCAGATGTCGTGGCGCGTCATGGCGTATGGGCCAGCGCCATCCCAGCCCATGCCCCCGTAGACCTCTGCTCCCTCGTTCGAGTTGACGATGAGGTTGTCCATGAACTGCTCGGAGACACGGTGCAGATCCGCGCCCGGGCGGTCACCGCCGACCTTGCGCCAGAGCTCCAGCAGGTGCCCGCCGTCGGGACGCGGCTCGATGTAGCGGTGGAGTCGCTCGTGCGCGGCCCGCCGGTGGGGAGGTGACCAGTTGAAGATCTCCTCCAGGATCAGGCGATCGACCCGCTCCGGGTACCCGGCGGCGAGCACCGCCGCGACCTCCGAGCCCGTGCGGTTCCCGTCGACGTGGGCGCGGTCGATCCCGAGTCCGTCCATCAGCCAGGTCACGGAACGGGCGAACTGCTCAAGGGTGGTGTACGGGGGATCGGGGCGATCGGACTGCCCGTAGCCCACCGTCGTCATCGCGACGACGCGGAATGCGTCGGCGAGCAGCGGCGCCACGTGCCGGTAGGACATGGCGCTCATCGGCGTGCCGTGGAGCAGCACGAGCGGGGGGCCCGAGCCGACCTCGATGTACTCGATGTCCCCGTCGGGACCATGAACGAAGCCCCGCCGGATCCGCGTGACGGCGGTCGCACCCATCGTCGCTGCTCCCCGCTGACGGCCGGGCGCACCGGCTCGCTTCGCGCCCCCGCGGCAGACCGGGCGCAGTCGCATCCTACGACGTGTGCCGGCGAAGCGGCGCCCCTCAGTGCGCCGTGAGGAAGCGCCGCAGCGACGCGGCGAAGCGGTCCGGCTCGTCGGCGGCGACGAAGTCCGTGGCGCCGTCGAAGCTCTCCGACTCTGCGAGCGGGAGCAGGCGGCGAGCGTCGGCGAACCACGGGTGAACCCGGTCGCGCGTGCCGCCGAGCAGCAGCATCGGCGACTCAACGCGCGCCGCAGCTGCCGCCAGGTCGTAGCGCCAGATGGCGCGGTAGCCGAGCGCGAAATCGGGCCCCGCGTGGAGGTAGCGCTCCACGTGCCACTCGACCTCCTCCGGGCTCAGGTAGGGGTACTGGCCCAGCACCCGTCTCCAGAGGCGCTCGAGGTGCGCCCCGCCGACCTCCGGCGGGATCGGACCGCCAAACTCGCGATCCGCGAGCCGACTCTCCTTCGTCGCCCGGTCGTAGACCGGGAGGCCGTGCAGCACAAGTGCTCGCACCCGCCCCGGTTGCTGCGCCGCCGCCTCGACCGCGAGCACCGAACCGGTCGCGCGACCGAAGAGGTAGATGCGCTCCCCGCCCAGGGACTCGACGATCTCCCAGATCAGCCGGCCGTACTCCGCGACCCCCCACTCGATGCCGTCGGGGAGCAGCGGCGGGCGATCCGAGAGCCCGTACCCCGGGGAGTCGATCGCCACCGGCCGCGAGAAGCCGGCGAGCAGCGGTAGCACGCGCTCGTAGTGCGAGGAGTCAAGCGGGGTCTGGTGCAGCATCACGAGCAACGGCGCATCCCCGTCCCCGGCAGCGCCGGCGAGACCATCCACCGTGCGGTAGTGCACCTGACCCCACGGAAGATCTAGGTAGCGGCGCCTCACCGTCCCAGCCATCGACACCGCCCGCCCTTCGCGCCCGATCGCCCGTGGCCCGATTCTAGACGCTCCGCCCCGCAGGGGAACGCTGCGCTCCCACGGGCGCGCCCCGAGCGATTACCCTGAGCGCAGCGCGGGCGAGGGGGTGCGATGGCGAGCGCCAGCACGGGCGGGCCGGTGGCGCTGACGGTCTACTCCGACTTCGTCTGACCCTGGTGCTACATCGGCCTCGTGCAGGTCGAACGGCTCCAGCGCGAGTACGACGTCACAGTCGACTGGGCGCCCTTCCTGCTCAACCCGGACACGCCGCCCGAGGGGTCGCCGGCGCGCTACCGGCGCGGCGCCGACGACCCTCCGAGCCCCGTCGAGGAGCGCGCCGCCCGCGAGGGGATTCGCTTCGCGCGCGGCCGCGAGCGCACCTCATACTCGCGGCTCGCGCTGGAGGCCGTCGCCTTCGGAGACGAGGCCGACCTCGACGCGCTGGCGCTGCATCGCTCGCTCTTCCGCGCCTACTTCGAGGAGCTCGCCGATCTCGGCGACCCGGAGGTCGTGGTGCAGGCGGCGGCACGCGCCGGCGCCGACCCCGACGCCCTGCGCGCGGCGCTCGCGGAGCGGCGCCACCGAGCACAGGTCGAGCGGGGGATCGAGGCGTCGCGACGCCTGGGCGTCACCGGGATCCCGACCTTCGTCTTCGACGGGCGCTTCGCCCTCGTCGGCGCGCACGAGTACCCCGTCTTCCAGGCGATGATGGAGAGGCTGGGCCGGCCGCCGCCGGCAGGATTCGACGGGGAGCGGGTCGAGCTGACCTTCCCCGGCGAGTAGGGCCCGCCCGGCGGAGCCTGCGTAGGATTGGGGACCCCGGGGTCCGCCGGGGAGCGGTGCGACGGGAGGGTCGATGAAGCGGATGCGCGTCGCGATCGCCGGGCTCCGCCGCGGCGAGACGTTCCTGCGCGTGCTGCGCACGATGCCCGATGTCGAGGTGATCGGGCTCGCCGACCCGGACCAGGAGCGGCGCGTGCATGCGCGATCGCTCCTCCCCGCGGGAAGCAACGCCGACGAGGCCGACTCGCTCGCCGCGCTGCTCGGTACCGACCCGCCGCCCGATCTCGTCGTGCTCGCCACGCCGCCAATCGGCCGCGTCGCGGACGCCGTGGCGGCGCTCGAGCGGGGTATCCACGTCCTGAGCGAGATCCCGGCCGCGTGGACCGTCGAGGAGTGCGACGAATTGCTCGCCGCAGTCGAGGCCTCCACCGGGACCTACATGCTCGCGGAGAACGCCCTCTACTGGGGATTCGTCGACGCCGCGCGGCGCATGCGCCACGCCGGCGAGTTCGGCCGGATCTTCTACGCCGAGGCGGAGATGATGCAGGACATGCGCTCGATCCTGCGCGACTCCTCCGGCGCGCCGACGTGGCGGCTTCAGCGCACCGACCCGATCACCTATTGCACGCACAGCCTCGGTCCGCTGCTCTCGATCACCGGTCAGTACCCGACCGAGGTGACCTGCATGGGAACCGGCGGCTCCTTCGACGAGCCGGAGATCCACGATGTGCAGACCGCGCTCCTGCGGCTCACGGACGGCGCGCTCGTGCGGCTCACCGTCTCGCTCGCGAACGCGCACTGGCACGGCCACCGCTTCGCCCTCTTCGGGACGGAGGCCTCCCTCGACACCGGCTGGGTCTGGCTCGACCGCCCCCGGCTCTGGAGCGAGCGCATTCCCCACCTCGCGGCGCCGGTCGAAGTGCCGCTCGGAACCGACATGCCCGACGCGCCCGCCGCGGCGGCCGCGAGCGGCGTTGCGACGATGAACTGGATGATGATGCGGGACCTGCTCGATGCGCTCCGCGAGGGACGGCCGCCCCGGGTCGACATCTACGACGCCCTGATGTTCTCGCTGCCGGGACTGCTCGCCGCCCAGTCGGCCCGCGCCGGCGGCGCGCGCATCGCGATCCCGCAGTACCAGCTCCGCCGCGCCGAGTAGGGACGAGCAGCCGGGGGAACGTCGATGCGCTCACGGACGAACCGAGGCTCCTGGATCGGGCTGCTCGTCGCTGTCTTCATCTGGCAGCTCCTGGTGCGTCCCGGAGTGGCCGTGGCGATCGGGTACGGGGGCGGTCTCAGCCTCCCCCTGCTCGTGCTCGCGGGCGCCTTCGGGGCCGTCGGAGCCGCTATCGGCACGATGGCCTGGAACGAACTCCATGACCGATCGCGCGGCGGGCGCTAGCCCTCCACCCGCGCCGGGTCGCGGTGGGTCCCCGCTCGCGGGCCTCCGCGTCGTCGATTGCTCGGAGGGGATCGCGGGGGCCCTCGCCTCGCGCCTGCTCGGCGACCTGGGAGCCGATGTCGTGCTCGTGGAACCGCGCGGGGCGCGGCGGATCGGCGCGCCCGGACGGCGCGCCGCCGGCGGCGATCCCGATGCCGGAGGGCTGCACCTCGCGCTCGACGCCGGAAAGCGCTCCTGGGCGCTCGACGCACGGGATCCCGGCGAGACCGAACGACTCGCCGCCCTTGCTGCGGCAGCCGACCTGCTCGTCGAGGACCGGGGCCGGGCCGCGATGGCCGAGGCCGGCCTAGGCTACGAGACGCTGAGCGCCGCCAACCCCGCCCTGGTGTACGCCTCCCACAGCCCGTTCGGCGAGGAGGGACCCTACGCGGGCCGGCTCAGCTCCGAGATCGTCGACTACGCGATGGGCGGCTGGATGTACCTCTGCGGCGACCCGGGAAAGCCGCCGCTGCTCGTCCCCGGCCGCCAGTCGGAGCTCCACGCCGGGGCGCAGCTCGCGACCGGGGCGCTCGCCGCCCTCTGGGAGTCGCGGCGCTCCGGGCGGGGACAGCACGTCGAGGTGACCACTTTCGAGGCGTCGATCAGCTCGCACCTCTTCGTCATCTCGGAGTGGACGCAGGAGGGAGCCGTTCACCGGCGCGTCGGGACGACCGTGCTTCCCTGCTCCGACGGTCACCTGCTCGTCACCTCGCTCAACCGCGCCGTCTTCTCCCTCCTCGGCGAGCCGGAGCGGGCGAGCGACCCCGCGATCGCGACGCCCGAGGGATGGAGCGCCGCGCAGCCCGAGGTGCTCGCCCGTCTCGCGGTGTGGGCGCAGCCGCTCGTTCGCGAGGAGATCTACCGCCGCGCCCAGGAGGCGCGCGTCACAGGGCTCACGCCGATCGCCGTGACCGGGGAGCTCCTGGAGTCGCCGCAGCACGAGGCGCGCGACTGGTGGCTCGACGTCGGGGGAGCGGCGGGGCGCCTGCGTATTCCGGGCCCTCCGTGGCGCATGTCCCGGAGCGCCGTGGGCCCCCGCGTGCGCGCGCCGACGCGAGGCGAGCACACGGG
>VYDC01000143.1 GCA_009843585.1 Chloroflexota bacterium
TGACGGTCGACGGCCTGCTGCTCAGGATGTCACGCGACGACTGGGACACCGTCGTCGAGACGAACCTGACCGGCACCTTCCTCGCGACGCGCCTCGCCCTGCGCGGGATGATGCGCCGCCGCCGCGGCCGCATCATCAACATCACCTCGGTCGTCGGCCAGATCGGCAACGCCGGTCAGGCGAACTACGCGGCGGCGAAGGCCGGGATCATCGGCTTCACGCACGCCGTGGCGCGCGAGGTCGCCTCGCGCAACGTCACGGTGAACGCCGTCGCGCCCGGCTTCGTCGAGACCGACATGACCTCCGGGCTCTCCGGGGAGGTGAAGGAGGCCATTCGCCAGCAGATCCCGATGGGGCGCTACGCCGATCCCGCCGAGGTCGCGGCCGTGGTCGCCTTCCTCGCCTCCGACCGGGCCTCCTACATCACCGGGCAGATCTTCAACGTCGACGGCGGGCTGGTGATGCAGTAGCGGGGGAGGATCCGTGGCCACTCGCTCCCGCCGCCGCTCGCGCATCGCGGCGTTCCAGGCCCTCTTCGAAGCCGACCTGTCGGGGCGCCCCGCCGGGCAGGTGCTCGACGCCGGCCTGGGACGGGGGCGCCTCGCGGAGGAGGCCGCGTCCTTCGCCCGCGCGCTGGTCGCGGGCGTGACCGAGCGGCGGGAGGAGATCGACGCCGTGATCTCAGAGCACGCCGCGGCCTTCCCGCTCTCGGAGATGGCGCCCGTCGACCGCAGCGTGCTGCGCCTTGCCATCTATGAGGTGCTCTTCGATAATCGCCACGCTCCGCTGCGGGTCGCGATCAACGAGGCCGTCGAGATCGCGAAGGGGTACGGGTCGGATTCCTCCGGCCGCTTCGTGAACGGAGTGCTCGGCTCCGTCGCCCTTAAGGCAGCGGGCGAAACGCAATAGGCACGGGAGAGGGACGCGACTGGTGGCAACGGTTTTTGAGCGTGTGCGCTCGCTCATCGTCGAGCAGCTCGGGGTGGAGGAAGCCCAGGTCACGTCGAACGCCTCGTTCGTCGACGACCTGAATGCCGACTCGCTCGACCTGGTGGAGCTCATCATGTCGATCGAGGAGGAGTTCGGCGGAGACGACGCCGGCCTGGAGATCTCCGACGAGGACGCCGAGAAGATCCAGACCGTGCAGGACGCCGTCGACTACCTCCACGACCAGGGCGTCGAGGACGAGTAGACCCGGCCCCGGGCGGCCGGCCCCTGCCGCGGGCGGCGGGATCGCGCCGCCTCCGCGGCGTATCATCGCCGGATGGAACTCCTCGGCGTCGGCGCCATGGAGGCGCTGCTGGTCCTCGTCGTCGCGCTGATCGTCGTCGGCCCGCACCGCTTCCCCGAGATCGCGCGCCAGGGCGGGCGCTGGTTCCGCGTCGCGCGCCGCTACGCGAGCGAGGTCACCCGCGACGTGCGCGGCGCCGTGGAGGAGCTGCAGAGCGAGATCGACGAGGAGCGCGAGGAGCTGCGCTCGATCCGCGATCTCGGCGACGAGGTCGAGGCCGACCTCCGGGGCGGCGCGCCGACCCCGGATGAGGGCGGGACGGCTGAGGCCGAGGCGGACGCCCCGGCCTCGCGAGCGCCCGGCGAGGGCGGCCCGGCCCGGTGACGAGCGCCGATCACCGGGAGCTCACCGAGGGCGGCAGCATGACGCTGCTGGAGCACCTCCTGGAGCTCCGGACGCGCATGACCTGGATCGCCGGCGCCGTGATCGCCGGCTCCTTCGTCTTCTTCCTTCCCCCCATCGGCTTCCGCCTGATCGGGGTGCTGCTCCATCCCGCCCGCGTCGCCGTCGACGAACCGGACTGGACCCCGATATTCATCGAGCCGCTCGAGAACATCGTGACCTTCTTCCAGGTCGGGCTGCTCGGCGGCATCACGGTGGCGATGCCGGTCATCGTCTATCACGTGCTGCGCTTCGTGAGCCCCGCGCTCACCCGCAGCGAGCGCCTCTGGGTGCTGCCCATCGCGCTGGGCGCCTCGATCTCCTTCGTGCTCGGCCTCGCGTTCGCGTACTGGGTCGTGCTCCCGCTCACGCTCAACTTCCTCCTCACGTTCGGCAACGAGTTCGCGGAGCCGGAGCTGCGGATCGGGAACTACATCAACTTCGTGACGCGCCTCCTGCTGGTGCTCGGCCTGGTCTTCGAGACGCCGCTCGTGGTGATGGGTCTCGCGAAGCTGGGCGCCGTCCGGGCCGGGCAGCTGCTGCGGCGCTGGCGCATCGCGGTCGTCGGCTCCTTCCTCCTCTCCGCGGTGGTGACCCCGACCATCGACCCGGTGACGCAGTCCCTGGTCGCCGGGCCGATGGTCCTCCTCTACTTCGTCGGCATCGGGCTCGCCTGGCTGGTCCGCCGCTGAGGCCCCGCTCCGTCACCGATTCTGCTCAGACGCCTATGCGGTTGATTGCCGGGCGCGGAGCGTCGCGGTAGCATGGCCCGGGCCGGCGCCTCCCCGCGACCGAGGAGTCCATGGCCGTCCGCGAGCTCACCGCGCTCTGCGAGGAGATAGCCGACTGCCCGAACTGCGCGCTCGCCCGCACCCGCACGCAGACGGTGCCGGGCACGGGCCCGGCGCCGGCGGACGTCATGTGCATCGGGGAGGCGCCCGGCGCGCGCGAGGACGCGACCGGAGAGCCCTTCGTCGGCCCGGCCGGGCGCCTGCTGGACGAGCTCCTCGCCTCGGCCGGCCTCAGCCGGGAGCAGGTCTACATCGCCAACATCGTGAAGTGCCGCCCCCCGGGGAACCGCGATCCGCAGCCGGAGGAGGTCGCCGCGTGCCGCGGCTACCTGGAGCGCCAGATCGCGCTCGTCGACCCGAAGGTGATCGTCACGCTCGGCCGCTTCTCCATGGCGGCGTGGTTCCCCGGCGAGAGCATCGGCCGCATCCACGGGCGGGCGCGCCGCGTGGAGGGCCGGCTCGTCATGCCGATGTACCACCCGGCGGCGGCGCTCCACCGGGGCGACCTGCGGCCCGTGCTCGTCGCCGACTTCCAGAAGCTCCCGGCGCTGCTGGCCTCGCCCGACGCCGAGGCTCCCTTCGCGGAGGCCGCGGAGGCCGCCGGGCCGGCCCCGGCGCGCGCGGAGGCGGCGGAGGCGGCGGAGGCGGCCGCGCCGCCGCCGCAGGCGCCGCTGCTGTGAGGGCGGCGCGATGAGCGGCGCGCTGCGCGTGATCCCCCTCGGCGGGCTCGGCGAGATCGGGCGCAACATGATGATCTACGAGTACGAGGACGCCGCGATCGCCGTCGACGTCGGGTTGCTCTTCCCGGACGCCGAGCACCTCGGCGTCGACGTCATCATCCCCGAGATCAGCTACCTCAGGCGCGATCCCTCGCTGCTGCGGGCCGTCTTCCTGACCCACGGCCACGAGGATCACATCGGCGCGCTGCCGTTCCTGCTGCGCGAGCTCAACGTGCCGGTCTTCTGCTCCGAGCTCACCCGGGGGCTCATCGAGGTCAAGCTGCGCGAGCACCGCCTGCTCGACGGGGCGCAGATCACCGTCGTCGAGCCGGGCCAGCGGGTGAGCGTCGGTCCCTTCACCGTCGAGGCGTTCATGGTCTCGCACTCGATCCCGGATGCGGTCGGCTTCCTCATCGAGACCCCGCTCGGCGACGTCGTGCACACCGGCGACTTCAAGATCGATCACACGCCGGTGATGGGCCAGCACACCGACCTCACGCGCCTCGCGCAGGCGGGGGCGGACGGCGTCCTCCTGCTCGCCGCGGACTCAACCTACGCGGAGATCGAGGGGCACACGCCCTCCGAGCAGATCGTCGCCGACGCCCTCGACCGGGTCATCGGCTCGGCCGAGGGGCGGGTCGTGGTGACGACCTTCGCCTCGCTCATCTCGCGCGTGCAGATGGTGATCGACGCCGCCGAGCGCCACGGCCGGCGCGTCTTCGTGACCGGCCGCTCGATGGTGAACAACGTGGCGATGGCGCGCGACCTCGGCTACCTGCGCTCGCGCCCCGAGACGTTCATGAACCAGCGCCAGCTCGCCTCCGCCGCCGACTCGAAGACGATCATCGTCTGCACCGGCTCGCAGGGGGAGCCGACGTCGGCGCTCACCCGGATGGCCCGCGGCACCCACCCGGTCGTCGCGATCGGCGAGGGCGACACCGTGGTCCTCTCCTCCAATCCGGTGCCGGGGAACGAGAAGCAGGTCTACCGCAACATCGATGCGCTCTTCGAGCGCGGCGCGAACGTGATCTACAACCGGATCGACGCCGTCCACGTCCGGGGCCACGCGGCGCGCGAGGAGCTGAAGATCGTCCACCGCGTCGTGCGGCCCCGCTACTTCGTCCCCATCCACGGCGAGTACCGGCACCTGGTGCTCCACCGCGAGCTCGCCGTCGAGCTCGGCATGGACCCCGACGACGCCCTGATCCTCACCGACGGCGACGTGCTGGAGATCGACGGCGAGGATGCGGCCGTCGTGGAGCGGGTCTCCTCCGACTACGTCTTCGTCGACGGGCTCGGTGTCGGCGACGTCGACGAGTTCGTCCTGCGCGACCGCCAGCACCTCGCGACCGACGGGGTGCTGGTCGTGATCGCCGCCGTCGACCGGCACACCGGCAGGCTCACGCGGCCGCCGGAGGTGATGTCGCACGGCTTCGTCGGACCGGAGGAGGAGCCCGCGCTGCTCGAGGCGGTCGGCGAGCTCGTCTCCGACATCGTCGGGGGCGAACGCGCCGGGCGGCGCGACTGGGCCGAGCTCCACGACTCGCTGAAGGACGACGTGCTTCAGCTGATGCAGGAGCGGACCCACCGCCGGCCGCTGGTGTTGCCGGTGATGCTGGAGGTGTAACCTTCCGGAGAGGCCGCCGCGCCCTGGCGGGGAGCGGGGCGGCCGGGGACGTGGAGATGGCCGACACGCGCAGGCCCCGCAGCGGCGCCGCCCCCCGG
>VYDC01000126.1 GCA_009843585.1 Chloroflexota bacterium
GAAACGAGCGGTCGCGCCCCCCGCCGGCCGCCACAGTCTCCGCGGGGCCGCCCTGAGCCTTCAAGGCCGCGCGGCGGCGGTCGCGGATGCCCGGCGATCCGGGCGGGCGTGACGGGGATCACAGCCGTGTTCGCTGGTATGATGATCTGACGTTAGCCGGTGCGAATCTCGATCATTCGCCTCACCATCAAAGTGATGGAAGCACAAGCGGAAGGCCCTCCGTCGATGGCCGCGATCACCGACGCCCCGGGCGTCCGCTCGGGCGCGTGGCCCAGCCGGTGGCCGCCGCTCGCGATCGTGGCGACGGCGGCGGCGGTCGCGGCGCTCTGCGCCCTCCCGCCCGCTCACCTGGCGTGGCGCGCGGCGCAGGATCCCGCGGCCGCCTGGTCGACCCTCGCCGCCTCGGCCGTCGCCCCGCTCGCGGCCCGCACGCTCGCCTACGCCGTCGTGACGACGGCGATCGCGACCGCTATCGCGCTCCCCCTGGCGTGGATCACGACGCGGAGCGACCTCCCGCTCCGGCGCCTCGTGACCGTGCTCACGGCGTTGCCGCTCGCGATCCCCTCCTACGTCGCGGCGCTGGTCGCCGTCTCCGCGGTCGGCCCCCGGGGCCTGCTGCAGCAGATGCTGGAGCCGTGGGGCGTCGAACGGCTCCCCTCGGTCTACGGCTTCTGGGGCGCCGCCGTCGTCGTGGCGCTGGTCAGCTACCCGCTGATGACGTTCACGCTCAGGCCGGCGATCGCGGCGCTGGACCCCCGCCTCGAGGAGCTCTCGCGGGGCTTCGGCTACGGCCGCTGGACGACGCTGCGCCGGGTGGTGCTCCCGCAGCTGCGCCCGGCCCTGCTCTCGGGCGCGCTCCTCGTCGCGCTCTACGCGCTCGCCGACTTCGGCGCCGTCTCGCTGATGCGCTTCGACTCGCTGACGCGCGCGGTCTTCGTGCGCTACACGTCGGGTTTCGACGTGACCGGCGCCTCGAGCCTGGCCCTCTTGCTCATGGTGCTCGCGCTCGCCGTCGTCGTCCTGGAGGTCGCGACGCGCGGTGCGCGGCGCCACGACGCCGCCAGCGGGGGCGCCGCCCCGACGACAACCGCCCTGGGGCGCTGGCGGTGGCCGGCGCTCGCGGGCGTGGCGTTGCTGCTCGCGGCGGCGCTCGTGCTGCCGGTCGCCGTGCTCGGTTACTGGCTCGCGCGCGGCCTCGCCGGCGGCGAGGCGGTCTCCGGCCTCCTCGGGGCCGTCTCCGACACTCTCCTCGCCGGGACGTTCGCGGCTCTGGTCACGGCCGCGGCGGCCCTCCCCGTGGCGCTGCTCGCGACGCGCCACCGCCGCTTCCCGCTCTCCCGCCCCATCGAGGTCGTCTCCTACGCCGGCTACGCCCTCCCCGGTCTCACCGTCGCCCTCTCCCTCGCGGTGATCGCCGTGCGCATGGGAGCCCTCTACCAGTCCCTGTTCGTCCTCGTCGCCGCCTACGGCCTGCTCTTCCTGCCGCAGGCCGTCGGCGCGACCCGCGCCGGGCTGAACACCGTTCGGCCCTCGATGGAGGAGGCCGCGCGCAGCCTGGGGCGCAGGCCCTGGCGCGCTTTCGCGGAGGTGACGCTGCCGCTCGCCGGGCGCGGGGTCGCCGCCGGCGCCGCGCTCGTCTTCCTCACCACGGTGAAGGAGCTCCCCGCCACCCTGCTCCTGGCGCCCACGGGCTTCGAGACCCTGGCCACGCGCGTGTGGAGCGCGTCGAGCGAGGCCTTCTTCGCGCGCGCCGCCCTCCCGGCGCTGCTCCTGATCGCGCTCTCCACGCTCCCGCTCGCCGCGACCGGGCTCTGGCGCCGCGATGCCTGATCCGCTCGCGGTCGACCCCTCAGCCGGTGCCCTTCCGGCCCGCGCCACGAGCCGCCCGGCGCCGGACCGGCCGGAGAGGCTGAACGGCGCGGCGCCCGCCGTGCAGGCGAGGGCGCTTGAGCGGACCTTCGCACCGGGCGCCGGCGTGCTCGATCTCTCGCTGGAGGTGCGCGCCGGCGAGCTGGTGACGCTGCTCGGCCCCTCCGGCTGCGGCAAGACCACGGCGCTCCGGCTGGTGGCCGGCTTCGAGCGCGCGAGCTCAGGCGAGCTCATGCTCTGGGGCGAGCGGGTGGTCGGGCCGGCCCTGCACCTGGCCCCCGAGCGGCGCGGCGTCGGCATGGTCTTTCAGGACTACGCGCTCTTCCCGCACCTCTCGGTCGCCGAGAACGTCGCCTACGGGCTCGCGGGCCGAGGCCTCCGCCGCCGCCTGAGCGGCGGGCGCGCGGGGCGCGTCGCCGAGGTCCTCGACCTCACCGGCCTCTCCGCGGTCGCGGGCCGCGGCGTGCACGAGCTCTCCGGCGGCGAGCAGCAGCGCGTCGCGCTCGCCCGCGCGCTCGCGCCGCGGCCGCGGCTGCTCCTGCTCGACGAGCCCTTCTCGAGCCTCGACCCCGCGCTCCGGGGACAGATGCGCGCCGAGCTCCGCGCGATCGTGAAGCGGGCCGGCGCCACCGCCCTGCTCGTCACGCACGACCAGGAGGAGGCGCTCTCCATCGCCGACCGCGTCGCCTTCATGTGGCGGGGCCGGATCGAGCAGGTCGGGACGCCCGACGAGGTCTACACCCGTCCCGCGACCCTCGCGGCGGCCCGCTTCATCGGCGACGCGAACATCTACGACCGGCCCGTCGAGCGCGGGCGCGTCGCCACGCCGTTCGGGGAGTACGAGGCGCCCGTCGGGCGCTCGCACTGTTATGTCGTGGTCCGCCCCGAGGACCTCCAGGTGCAGGCGGGGGGCACCCCCGGCCGCGTCGTCGAGCGCGAGTACTACGGGCACGACCAGGTGCTGCACGTCGCGCTGGAGCCGGGGGCGACGCCCGGGAGCCCCGGCGCGGGCGGCCTCGTGCGCGTGCGCCTCGGCCCGCACGAGCGCATCACCGCGACCGGCCCCATCGCCCTCGGCCTCCGGCGCGACCCCATCCTCTTCTGGGAGTAGGGGAGCCGCCCCAGATGCAGCTCCCCGCGCGGCAGCGCGCGGCCCGCCCGCGGCCGGCCGCGGGCGCCGCGGAGCCGGGCGCCCTGCTCCCGCGCCTGCTCCTGCTCGACTTCGACCGCACGCTCGCCGATCTCGGCTCGCATGTGCGCTGGGACGACTGCCGCCGCGACCTCGTCGACTGGTACGGGCGCAGCGGCGTTCCCGCCGCGGCGCTGGGCCCCGGCGCCATCAGCCTCTACGCCCGCATGGCGGTCTCCGCCGACCTCTCCCCGCCCCGCAGGGAGGCGGCGCAGCGCGGCGCCGCCTCGATCCTCGAGCGCTACGAGAGGGAGGGGATGGAGCCGGCCCGGCTGCTGCCCGGCGTGGGCGAGGCGCTGAAGGGGCTCCGGCGTTCCGGCCTCCTCGCGGCGGTCGTCAGCTCGAACTCCCGAGCGATCGTCGGGGAGGTCCTGGGCCGCGAGCGCGTCCGGCACCTCTTCGGCGCGGTGGTCGGGCGGGAGGACGTGCAGCGCCCCAAGCCCGCGCCCGACGGCCTCCTGCTCGCCTGCCGGCGGCTCGGAGGCGCGCCGGAGGAGGCCCTCTTCGCCGGCGACAACGTCGCCGACATGGCGGCCGCGCGAGCCGCGGGGATGCCCGCCGTCGGGGTGCTCGGCGGCGACTCCGGCGGGGAGGCACTGCGCGAAGCCGGGGCCCGGGCGGTGCTGCCCGGCGTCCCCGCGCTCCTCGCCCGGCTGCTCGCGCCGTGAGCGCGAGCGGCGCCTTGCGCGCGCACGCGGGCACACGACAATGGGGCATGGCCACAGCGCGACGCGCGAGCCGTTCCGCGCAGGCCCCCGGCGTCCCGCGGGCGGCCGGGGAGCGCCCGCCGGGGACGGGCGGCGCCGGCGCGCCGTCCCGCGAGCGGCGCGCATCCGGGAGCACCGGCCACGAGCCGGAGCGCCTCTACCACCTGCTCCTGCTCGACGACGACCAGCACAGCTACGCCTACGTGGTCGAGATGCTGGGTTCGGTTCTCGGATACGGGCCGGAGAAGGCGTTCGTGCTCGCCCGCATCGTCGACACCGAGGGCCGCGTCATCATCGAGACCGGCGCCCGCGAGCGCGTGATGGAGCACCAGCGACAGATCCACGCCTACGGCGCCGACCCGCGCGTCGCGACCTCGCTCGGCTCGATGAGCGCCGTGGTCGAGCCCGCGTCGGCCTCCGTCTAGCCACCCCCGTTAGCCCGGCGCCACGAGCCGCCGCGAGAGGCCATGCGTAGAATGAGCCGCGTGACTCCCCACGCCCCGACCCCGAGCTCCGACCGCGGCGAGCCGCTCAACCTCGCGCGCCGCTGCCTCGAGGTGCACGCCTCGGCTCCCGCGACCGCCGCGCGTCCCGCCTTCAGCTTCATCGACGACGCCCCCGGCGACCCGGCGAACGGGAGCTACCGCTCCGAGAGCTGGAGCTACGGGGAGCTCTGGGAGCGGGTGGCGGCGATCGGCCGCGGCCTCATCGCGCGCGGGCTCACGCCCGGGGAGCGCGTCCTCGTCAGGCTCCCGCACTCGCCGGAGTACGCCTTCGCCTTCTTCGGGGCGACGCTCGCGGGCCTGGTGCCGATCCCCGCCTCGCCTCAGCTCACCGCCGAGGAGACCGAGTTCCTCCTTGCGGACGGAGCGGCCTCGGCCGTGATCTCGGCGCCGGAGACCAGGATCGCCGGCTTCGAGGGCGTCGCCGTCGACCTCGGCGATCTCGACGGCATCGACGGGCCCGGCCCCCTCCCCGAGACGCGCGAGGAGGATCCGGCGTTCCTCGTCTATACCTCCGGGACCACGGCCCGCCCGAAGGGCGTCCTCCACGCGCACCGCACGATCCGCGGACGGCTGCTGATGCGCGGGGGGTGGGAGGGATT
>VYDC01000244.1:0-4370 GCA_009843585.1 Chloroflexota bacterium
TGTCTCCGACGAGCCCCACCACCAGCGCGTTGACCCCCACCGCCGCCTCCATCGCCGCGATCCCGGCCAGCGCCTCGGAGCGCCTGACGGCGACGCGCGCCGCGAGCTCCTCCCGGGGCCGGCCGAGCAGCGCCGCGAGGTCGGGCAGGGCCTCCGGCCGCAGGAACGAGCGGCGCCGCGCCTGTATCTGGGCCGAGTCCGGCATGACCCACTCCACCCAGCCGAGCCGCTCCAGCTCCCGGCGCAGGGCGAGCGCCTCCCGCTCCGAGACGTCAAGCAGCCGGCCGAGCTCGCGGTCGCCCAGGAGCGGGAGGCGCACGACGCACTCGAGGGCGCGCAGCAGCGCCCGGGGTCCGGCAGGCGGCGCCGTCACGCGCCGCGCTCCCGCGGCGCCGGCCCGGCTCCGTCCCGGCCGGCGCCGGCCGTCGTGATGTAGGGGGAGGCTCCCCGCGTCAATAGTGCTCGACTCGCGGGTCTCGTGCGCCTCTCCGGCGGGCGCCTTCTGCGCCCTGAGTCCCTTCTCGCGCCTGCGACCATTCCTCACCCCGCATTCGCCTGTTGCCGCACGCGGGCCGTCGGCGTGGTCGTGCGGCACTGCGGAAGGAGGGTCTCAGGCGGGGTAATCAAGATTCGCTCACAGCGTGCTCACGAGAATCGCGACGCCCGCCGTGTGCTCACGATCCGCTCAAGGGCCGCTCAGAGTCCGCTCACGCCGTCGCCGCTGCGGCGCTTCCCCGACGCGGGCCCCGGGCACCGCGAGGCCCTGATCGATCGCGGCGCCGAGTAGGGAGGTGGCCGCGATCGAGAAGGTGGAGGACGAGTTCGCGACCGCCGGCACTGGCGTCTCCGCTCGCTGCGACGGACTGTGTTTCCCGGTGCGCGGCGGCAAGGCGATAGACCTGCTGCGGGGCGACCTGCGGCCGCTCGTCGAGCGGACGGCTGCGGCGCCCGAGCGCGGTGAGCGCGAGGGCTACCACGTCGCGGGGCCTGGGGGCCATCGGGGCGGCGTGGGCGCCCCGCGCGTTCGCCTGGCCGCCGGTCGCGGATCCTGTCCCCGCAGCACCGATACCGACGCTCACGGCACCCGGGTGATCGCGGCCTCGCCGGTCCCAGAGGCTTGCAGGCCCCGCGAGAATAGCCCCATGGAGACGGGGTTGCCGCCCGGTCAGCGGCGTTGCAGGGGCGGGTCCCAACGCCGGATCCCGCTCCTGCTGTGTGCGCTGGTCGCGGCGACGCTCGTCCTCGCCTGCGCGCCCGGCTGCGGATCGCCGCGCACCCCTGCCTTCCACGCCGAGGTCGACACCGCGGTCCCGCCGGAGCTCGACCCGCTCTCCCGCCTCGGCATCTCAGAGCGTCGGATCCTCACCCGCTGGTGGTACGACCCCGATCCCTTTCGCTGGCGCTGGGAGGTCGAGACCCGGGGCTCCATCATCGACGACGGCACCGTCGTGACCGTCGTGAACGGCGACGACTACTGGGAGTACGACGATCGTTCGAAGAGCGTCCGGCGGGGCCTGATGCGCGTCGTCCCCGACGAGATCATGCTCCTCCCGACCTACAACGCATCGGTCGGCCCGGTCAGTGCGCGCACCGTCGACTCGCTCATCGGTCAGTTGCGCGAGAGCGGCGACTACAGCGAGGTTGGCCTCCACGGCGAGGCGACGGTGCTCGGCCGGACCACCCGGGTGGTCGGCTTCAGGTCTCCTGCCTACGGGGTCGTCCGCGCCTGGGTCGACCCGGAGCGCATGTTCATCATGCGCTGGGCCGGCGAGCTGGAAGGGAGCGGGGGAGCCTACGCCTCCGAGGTCACCGCGCTCGAGTACGACACGGATCACGACGAACGCACCTTCAGCGTCGATCCGCCTGCGGGCGCCCGCGCGGACGCGATGTGCGATGCCTCCACGTATCCGATGGTGGGCGTGTCCGGCGGCGCACCATCCCTCCACCAGGAGCCCGGCTTCCTGACGCCCGCGTATATGCCGGGCGGCTACCGTCCCGTCGCGACCGGGTCCGAGGAGTACGCGCTCGGCGGCTGCGGGCCGGTCGCCCTCTGGGCGCTGCTCGAAGCCCCCGACGGCGCGTACCTCGTGCTGAGGCAGCGCCTCCGTCCCGGCGGCCTCCCGCCGGTGGCGCTCTCCTGGGAGGCCGTCGACTCGGAGCTCGAGGACGCCTACCGCCACGTCGAGGCCGGCGTCCGACGTCTCCTCTGGCGACACGGAGACGTCGTTGCCCTGCTCGAGTCGGAGTCCCTCTCCTTCGCGGAGCTGGTACGCGTCGCCGAGTCTTCGAGTCTGGTCGTGCCGGCGCCCCGGTGACCGCGGCGAGCGTCCCGCGAGGGCCTCCTGCGACGCTTGGTGCAGGCCCTCGACTACGCCTCCTCGATCGCGCGGATCGAAGCCGACGAGATGGAGCAGATGCACGCGGCGGAGGCTCTCGGACCTGCGGGACCCCGGCGCGCGGCGGGAGGCCGTACGCGTCCGACGCCGTGGCGGCCGCGCCTGACGACGAGCGGTGTGCCGGGAGCGATCCCGTCCCCGAAGAGCTCGGCGAAGGCGCGGTTCACGAGCTCCGGCGCGCCCACCACGTGGCTCACCCACGAGCCGCCGTCGAGCGCGTACAGCGCCGAGATCTCCCGCTCCCGCGCGCAGGAGACGAGCTCGTCGAGGGAGCCGCCACCCGCCGTGACCAGGGTGAATCCCGGCGCCACCTCGCCGGCCAGGCACTCCGCCCCCTCCTCCGGCTCTCGCGGCGGCGCCGGGTCGTCGCTGGCGGGACCCTCGCTCCGGGCGAGCAGCGGCGCGCCGGGCGCGATGCCGTCTGCGAAGAGCTCCGCGAAGTCCCTGTTCACCAGCGTCGGCGCGGCCATGACGTGCGTCACCCAGCCGCCGGAGTCGGTGGCGTAGAGGGCGCTCAGGTGGCGGCCCTCGGCGCATTCCAGGAGCCGCTCCAGGGATCCGCCGCCGGCGACGAGCAGGCTGAAGCCGACGCTCACCTCCCCGCTCAGGCAGGGCTCCCCGGGTTCCTCGCCACTCTCCTCGACGCGGATCTCCACGGTGGTGACGATGGGCCCGTCCGCGTCCGTCGCCGTGACGGTCACGGCGTGGGTCGGCTTCGCCTCGCGGTCGTAGGTCGCGCCCGGCTTCGTCCGCAGCTGGCCCGTCGAACGGACGAGCTCGAAGGAGGCCGCGTCCGGACCGCCGAGGGTGTAGGTGACCTCGCCCGTGCTCGCCACCGCCGAGACCGCGGGCCCGATGTTCACTCCTCCCGGCGCGTTCTCGGGAACGCGGCGCTCCGTGCGGACCGACTGAAGCGTGAACGCCAGGCTCGCGATCCGCTCGGTCGTGAATCTGCCCGTCCCGCGGATGCTGGTGATGACGCCGCGCGGGCTGGTGTCGACGCTGGGGCTGAGCGAGAAGTCGTCGCCCTCCTCGGTTCCCGCGTCCCAGGGGAAGAGGTCCACCCCGAGCGATCGAATCCAGCGGCCCGAGGCGTCGAGCAGCAGCTGTCCCGAGACCCCGACGAACCAGTCGTGGCTCGGCGCGATCATCGTCGTCAGGGTGACGCGCGGGAACGCGGTCGTCAGTTGGACGTTGCGGAGGGCCCTCACGGCCGTCGGGGAGATGCTGCCTGTGGCGCCCTCGATGACGGAGAGGGCGGTCGGCGGGCTCGCGTTCCTCGCCGCGTTGACCTCCCTCCGGAGGCTCGACGTGCCTCCGACCTCCGCCATCAACTCCACACCGGAACTGGCGGTCGCGCCGCTCTCGAGGAAGGTCACGGCATCGCTGTGGACGCCGCCGATAAGCCGCGAGAAGTACACGCGGCCCGGCAGGCCGCCGGGCGTGACGGAGCTGGTCCACGCGCCGCGGAAGGTGATGGTGTAGGTGGCCCGCGAGGCGAACGGCGCGACAGGATCGCTCGCCGGCGGCGTGAGCGAGAGATCCTCCGCGGCGCGCGTCACGGTGATGGAATAGGTCTCGGTCTCCACGCCGTCCTGCGCCGTGACCCTGACCGCGATCACGGTCTCCCCCACCGGGAGTTCGACGTCGATCGGGCCGCCGCTGCCGAGGAGGCTTCCGTTCCCATCGAGGTACTCGATGGTCGCGTTGTCGTTGCTCGGGGTGGCGGCGACCGTCGTCCGGGTCACGGTGTATCGCACGGATGCCGCGTAGGAGGTCGTGCCGCTCCTGAAGGGCGGCGTCAGGCGCACGCCACTCAGCGCCAGACCGCTGAGCGTTGCGTCGCCGGAGAGTGCCGGTGTCTGCGCGGCGGCGTGCCCCGGCGCTGCCGCGAGGCAGAGCACGGTGCACGCCACGCCCAGCAGCAGCCTGCTCATGGGGGAACCTCCGGGACCGGACTCGCGGCGCCCGTGC
>VYDC01000244.1:4380-4861 GCA_009843585.1 Chloroflexota bacterium
GCTCTGGGGTCACCCTCGGTGACGGTCCGCGGGCCGCCGGTGCCGCCGGCGCGGGCGGCGCCGACAGGGTAGCCCGCTGCGGAGCCTCTGGCTGGCTCCGGCGCGGCGCTGCCGATGCCCGCCACCTCGGGAGGACGGTCTGTGATATCCCTGTCGGCAACAGGCTGCTGCTGGCCTGCACCGTGGACCCGACCCCCTGAGCCGGATCGGAGAGGGTGACGACGACCTTCTCCTTCACGAGACGATAGCCGGCGGAGCCCGAGATTACGTGAGGGAGATATGAAATGGAGCTTCGAATGCGTGAAGTATCCGTTAACCGTCGGGATTGGCGACGCCAGCCGATGGCCGATCACGTGATAATCGCGTTCCAGGAGACACGCCGCGAAGAATGAGCGGACCGGTCATGCACCATGGCTACCGCGCCCGTGCCATGAGGCAGGGACTGCTGATGCTTCTCGCTTCCGGTGCGCTACTCGCGGGC
>VYDC01000246.1 GCA_009843585.1 Chloroflexota bacterium
GGCGCGGCCGCGAACGCCTTCGTGACAACCCAGGTCGCGGCGGCCGTCGCCGCGACGACCTGGATCGTCGTGGAGTGGCTCACCGCCGGGAAGCCGACCACGCTCGGCGTCGCCTCCGGCGCCGTCGCCGGCCTGGTCGCGATCACGCCGGCCGCCGGCTTCGTCGGGCCGCTGGAGGCGATCCTGATCGGGATCGCGGCGGGCGCCGTCTGCTACTGGGCGCTCCGGATCAAGTTCCGCTTCGGCTTCGACGACTCGCTCGACGTCGTGGCGGTCCACCTCGTGGGCGGGGTCGTCGGCTCGATCCTCCTGGGCGTCCTCGCCGACGCCGACATCGGAGGCGTCGCGGGCGGCGTCGATCAGCTGCTGCGCCAAGCGGCCTCGGTGGTGATCGCCGTCGCCTACTCCTTCATCGTCTCCTACGTGCTGCTCCGCATCATCAAGGCGACGATCGGCCTGCGGGTCACCGAGGAGGAGGAGCGTCGAGGGCTCGACCTGTCGCTGCACGACGAGCAGGCGTATGTGCTCTCCGACTAGCGTCCGGGGCGCCACGCGATTACGGCACGGCCGAGAACGAGGAAACGGGGCACGCTCGTGAAGATGATCATCGCCTACATCAACCCCTACAAGCTGGACGAGGTGCGCGACGCGCTCAAGGAGGCGGGCGTCACCGGGCTCTCGATCGCGACGATCCAGGGCTTCGGACGGCAGGGCGGACACCGGGAGATCTACCGGGGCGCCGAGTACGACGTCGAGTTCGTGCCGAAGGTGCGGATCGAGGTGCTCGTCGACGAGACGCTCGCGCCCACCGTGATCTCGACGGTGGAGCAGACGGCCCGATCCGGCTCGGTCGTAGTCGGAAAGAGCGCGGTGCCCTCGGTCGAGTATGTCATACTCATCCGCACGGGCGTGCGGGGTGTGGACGCCCTTTGAGGGACGGCCGCGCCGTGCACGGCGGGGCGGCCGGCTGTAGCTTTGGCGGCGCCGCGGAGCTCCCGACCCCGGGATGAGCGGCGTCGCCGTGCGCCGGCGTGCATGGGCCCGCGGGGAAGCGCCGATGAGTGAGACCGTCGCGCTGGCGCGCTTCCTGGAGGCGCGCGAGGAGCGAGCGCCCCGGCCGGCGAGCGAGGCGGGGAGCCGCGCCTGCGACCGGCTCACCACGCTCCTCGACGCGGCGCTCTCCGCGCTCGCCGCCGCGCTGGTCCCACCCGATGTCGCCGTCGTCGCGGTCGGCGGCTACGGGCGGGGCGAGCAGTCGCGCCACTCCGACGTCGACCTGATGCTGCTGGCGGAGCGGCAGAGCCAGGAGCAGTCGACGGCCCTCCTCTACCCGCTCTGGGATGCCAAGCTCGCGGTCGGGCACTCGGTGCGAGACGTCGGGCAGGCGCTCGAGGCGGCGAGAGCGAGCGCCGAGACGGCGACGGCCCTTCTCGACGCGCGGCTCGTCTGGGGCAGCCGCGCGCTCTTCGACCGCTTCCTCACGGAGCGGCGGCGGCTCGCCGGCCGGGGGCGGCGCTGGCTGGCGGCTGAGCTCGCGGCGCGGCGACGCGAGCGTGTCGAGGCGGAGAGATGGCAGCTCGCCTCGCCCCACCTCAAGACGGGGCGCGGCGGCCTGCGCGACCTGCACGTCCCGCGCTGGCTCGATGCCCTCGAGGCGCTTCCGGGCGGGGGCGAGGCGCCCGCGGGGCGCGGACCGGCGCTCGGGGAGGCGCGCGAAACCCTGCTCGCGACACGCACGGCCCTGCACGCGCTGAGCGACCGACCGGCCGACCGCCTCCATCACGACCTCGCGCCGGCCGTGGCCGGCTGGCTCGGCGAGGAGAGCGACGAGTGGTCGCGCCGCCTCCTGGGCGCGATGCGGACCATCGACGCCGCGGCGGCCGGGCGGCTCGACCGCGCGGCGCCCGGGCGGGCCGCCGCGCCCCGGCGCTGGCTCGGCGCCCTCCGGCGCGGGAGGGGCGACGTCCGGCCCGCGCCCGCGGCGGCCGGGGGCGACGAGCCGGCCGACGCCCCCGGGCGCCTCGCGGCCGCGCTCTCGGCGCTCGGCGCCCGCGGGGGGGATGCCGGCGAGGAGGGCGCTGCCCCGCCGCCGCTCGATCCGCTTCCCGCCGGCGGGTGGCTCTCGGAGCTGCTCCCCGAATGGGAGGGGATCCGCTGCCAGCAGCACGCCGTCTCCTTCCACCTCCACCCGGTCGACGTCCATTCGGCGTGCGCGGTGGCGGAGTCCTGGCGCGCCGTGCGCATCGAGGAGGAGGACACCGGGACGGTCGCGGCCGCCTCAGCCCTCGACGACGAGCCGCTGCTGCTGCTCGCGGCGCTGCTCCACGACATCGGCAAGGGCGAGGCCGGCGACCACTCGGAGACCGGCGCCGTCATCGCCGAGCGCGTCGCCCGCCGGCTGCGCCTCGACGCCGAGCGCAGCCGGCGCCTGATCGCGGCGGTCCGCCACCACCTGCTGCTTCCCACCATCGCCATCCGGCGGGACATCGCCGACCCGCGCGTCATCGCGGAGGTCGCGCGCGCGGTCTCCGACGCCCGCACGCTTCACCTGCTCTACGTGCTCTCGGTTGCGGACGCGCGAGCGACCGGGCCCGAGGCGTGGGGACGGTGGAAGGCGCAGCTGATGCGCCTGCTCTACCACCGCGCGCTGGCGCGCATCGAGACCGTCGGTGCGGACGAGGGCGAGGACGAGGGCGGACTGGCGCCGGGCGACGAGACCGTAGCGCGCGTGGCCGCGCTCGAGGGAGCGCCTGACCGGGAGGTCGTGCGCCGCCACATCGAGGCACTGCCGGAGCCCTACGCGCTCACGACCCCGCCGGCCGACATGGCCGAGCACCTGCGGCTCATCGAGAGCGCCGCCTCAGCGAGCACCAGCACCGCCCTCTCGCGCAGCCGGAGCGTCGGCGTCGAGCGCCTCACCATCGTCACCCGCGACCGACCGGGCGTGCTCGCGACGCTCGCCGGCACGCTCGCGGCGCACAGCGCGACCGTCCTCGGCGGCGCGTGCTACACGCGGGCCGACGGATGGGCCATAGACGTCATCAGCGTCGACGACGCGCTCGGACACGGCATCGACGCGGCACGCTGGCGACGCATCGAGGAGAACATCCCGCTGGCGCTCGCCGGGCGATTCCCCATCGACCAGAGGCTCATCCAGACGCGGGCCACCTACGGGGATCGCCCGCGCGCTCGGAACGGGGAGACGGGACGTCCCGACGAGTCCGCCACGCCGTCCATCGCGACGACCGTCCGCGTCGACAACGCCGCCTCCGATCGCTACTCGGTCGTCGAGGTCAGCGTCGCCGACCGGCCCGGCATCCTCTACGCCATCGCCCGCGCGCTGAACGGGCTCTCGCTCGACATCTACCTCGCGAAGGTCGACACCTGGGGGGCGGAGGTCGTCGACACCTTCTACGTGCAGGGCGAGGGCGGACGGCGCGTCACGGAGCCGGAGCAGATCGCGCGGCTCCGCGACGCGGTCACGACGGCGATCTCAGACCTCGACGCCCCGCCGGACGAGCCCGACGCGACGAGATAGCCGGGGCCCGCAGGCGCCGGGGCGCCCCGGGCGTCCCTGCAGCGCTCGGGGCTGCCGCCTACCATGGCCGCGACCCGCGGCGGGGAGAGCGCCGCGGCCGGGAGGAGGCGGCGGTGAGCGATATCCCCGAGATCGTGCCGGTCGGGGAGCTGCCGCCCCCGGGCGTCGTGCCGAGGCTGATGCACGCCGCGACGCTCAGGCAGGATCGCTACGGCGAGCCGCGCGACGCCTTCGCCGTCGAGCAGGTCCCGGTGCCCCCGCTCGGCCCCAGGCAGGTGCTCGTCGCGATGATGGCCGGGGGCGTCAACTACGACGTCGTCTGGGCGGCGCTCGGGCAGCCGGTCGACGTCATCGCGGCCGCGCGTCGACGTGGTGCGGACGAGGAGTACCACGTCGGCGGCTCCGACGGGGCGGGCGTCGTCTGGGCCGTCGGCGGGGAGGTGACGGGCGTCGCCCCGGGCGACCACGTGGTGCTCTCCTGCGGCGTCTGGGACGAGGCGGCGGACGACCTCGCGGGCCCGGCGGGGCCGATGGGATCGCAGAGCGCCGGCATCTGGGGCTACGACGTCAGCTTCGGCTCCTTCGCGCAGTTCGCGCGCGTGGAGCAGTACCAGTGCCATCCGAAGCCGCCGGGGCTGAGCTGGGAGGAGGCGTCGGTGTACATGCTCACCGGGGCCACCGCCTACCGCCAGCTCGCCGGGTTCCCGCCGCACACCGTCGGGCCCGGCGACGGCGTGCTGGTGTGGGGCGGCGCCGGCGGCCTCGGATCGATGGCGATCCAGATCACGCGCGCCCTCGGCGGCGTCCCGGTCGCCGTCGTCTCGGACGAGGCGAGGGCGGACTTCTGCCGGGCGCTCGGGGCGGAGGGCGTGATCGACCGGCGCGATTTCGACCACTGGGGACGGCTGCCCGACATCGACGACGGCGAGGCGTTCGGCGACTGGATGCGGGGCGCCAGGGCCTTCGGCCGTGCGCTGCGCGAGGCGATGGGCGGCGGCGGGGCGCCCCGCATCGTCTTCGAGCACCCCGGCGAGGCGACGCTGCCGACCTCGATCTACGTGTGCGAGACCGGGGGGATGGTGGTGATCTGCGGCGGGACGAGCGGCTACAACGCCGACGTCGACCTGCGCTACCTCTGGGTCCGGCAGAAGCGGTTGCAGGGATCGCACTTCGCCAATCCCGAGGACTGCGCGGCGCTCAACGCGCTGGTCGGGGAGGGACGCGTGCGGCCGGTGCTCGCACGCTCCTTCCCGCTGGAGGAGATCGGGGAGGCGCACCAGCTGATGCACGAGAACCGCCACGAGCCGGGGAACATGGC
>VYDC01000164.1 GCA_009843585.1 Chloroflexota bacterium
CCGGGACGCCGCTGCTCGCGCGCAGCGAGGAGGGGCACGCCGGGCGGGCGCCCGCGGAGGCGCCGGAGGCGCCCACGGGCTCCTGCCTGAGCGGGGAGATCGCCCCCGGCTTCTCGATCGTGCTCTACGAGGGGGGAAGCGTCGGGGAGCTCGAGGCCTGCGCGGAGGGTCTCGGCGTCGCGGCGCTCTACGCGCTCGACGAGGGCTCCTGGGTCGCCTACATCCTCGGGGCACCCTCGTTCGTGAACCGCTCCTTCAGCGGGCTCTTCCCGGGCGGACTGCCCCACGCCGTACCGCTCGTCGTCCGGAGTGACGGGCCATCCGGGGCCGGCGCAGGGCGCAACTGAGCCCCGATTGCCCGACCGGACGCGGCCACACGGAACCGACAGAAGGCGCGGACATGACGAGGGGTGTCTAGCCGAGGATCCCGCCCACGATCCCGAAGACGATGCCCTGCGCGATCACCGCCAGGAACCCCGTCCCGATCGCCCGCCACCATCCGAAGTCGAGCGCGGCCTTCAGCGCCGTGATCGTCGTCAGGATGACCCAGATCCCGACCACGAAGGCGACGAGCCCGAAGAGCCCCGGCACGAGGCCCAGCAGGAGCAAGAGCCGGGGCGAGCTCGCGAAGCCGAGCGTCCGCGCGAGCTCGCCCCAGTCGGCGCTCGTCTCGGCGGTCGCGAAGATCCGCGTGCCGATGAAGTAGGAAAGCCAGGCGTAGACGGTCCAACCGAGGAGCCCGGCAATCGTGAAACCGACGAGCGCGAGCGTCCCCTCGGTGGAGATGGCGCCGACGCCGGCCGCGAGACTGGTGAGGACGACGACGCCGGCCGCCTGCATCGTCGCGTCGCGGTCGTGCTCGACCTCCTCGTAGATGGCGCTCCGAAGCCGCGCCGCCCCCACCAGGCGCTCGATCAGAGAACTCTTCGTCGGTTCGCCCTGGTGCATCGCCTCCCCCTCCGTCGCGTCGTTCGCCCGCACGGCGCCCGTCCCGGTCGGGACGCCCGTTCTGGCCTGCGCCGATCGGGGAGTAGCCGGCCGCGTCGCGGGCGACCGGGTTCTAAGCCACGGCACGGCCAACCTAGCACCGGAGGGTGGATGGCGCACGCACCGCGCTCGGCCGCGGCGCGCTCGGTCGCCGCGAGCCGGCGGCGCCCCGCCCGCCGCCCGCGATCGGCGCCGGTGTCCCGCGTCAGGCCGGCTTCGCCGCCGCCGCCGGCGTTCTCCTTGCCACCGTCGCCGCGCGCGCGCCGGTCGCTCCCGCACCCGTCGGCCCGGCCCGCCGCTGCGCGCGGCGGCCTCCCCCGCGGCGGACGGTGGACCCGGCCGGCGGACGTGTCACGGACCGAGACGGGACCACTACGGCGACCCCCTCGTGTAGTACCATCAGCGCTCTCGACGACGAGGTTGCCATGAGTACTTCTCCCTCGTCCCAGAAGGTCCTCTGCGTTCTCTATCCCGACCCGGTCGCGGGGTTTCCTCCGCGCTATGCCCGGGAGAGCCTGCCCACCGTCGCCCGGTACCCGGACGGTCAGGCCCTGCCATCACCCGCCTCCCGCGACTTCACCCCGGGCCACCTGCTCGGCTCCGTGTCGGCCGGACTCGGCCTCGAGCGGTTTCTCGTCGAACGGGGACACAGGTTCGTCGTCACGGCGGACAAGGACGGACCCGATTCCGTCTTCGCGAGAGAGCTGGTCGATGCCGACATCGTCATCTCCCAGCCCTTCTGGCCGGGCTACCTCACCGCCGAGCGCATCGAGAAGGCGCCACGGCTCAGGCTGGCGATCACCGCCGGCATCGGGTCGGACCATGTCGACCTCCAGTCGGCCATCGACCGGAACATCACCGTGTGTGAGATCACCTGGAGCAACAGCACGAGCGTCGCGGAACACGCGGTGATGCAGATGCTGGCGCTGGTGAGGGACTACATCCCCCAGTACGGCTGGGTGGTCCGGGGCGGCTGGAACATCGCCGACGCCGTCTCCCGCTCCTACGACATCGAGGGGATGGACGTGGGCGTGGTGGCGGCGGGGAGGATCGGTCTGGCCGTCCTGAGACGGATGAAGCCCTTCGACGTCCGGCTCCACTACACCGACAAGCATCGCCTCCCCGCCGATACCGAGCAGGAGCTCGGCCTGACGTTCCACGACACCGTCGAGTCGCTGGTCGGCGTGTGCGATGTCGTCAGCATCCACTGCCCCCTGCATCCGGAGACCGAGCACATGTTCGACGACGCGCTCATCGGCCGGATGAAGCGCGGGTCCTACATCGTCAACACGGCACGCGGCAAGATCTGTGACCGCGATGCCATCGTCAGAGCCCTGGAGAGCGGCCAGCTCGCCGGGTACGCGGGCGATGTGTGGTTCCCGCAACCGCCTCCCGGCGATCACCCCTGGCGGGCAATGCCCAACCACGCCATGACCCCCCACACCTCGGGCACCTCGCTCTCGGCACAGGCCCGATACGCCGCGGGCGTTCGCGAGATCCTCGAATGCTGGCTGGATGGACGGCCCATCAGGGAGGAATACCTGATCGTGCAGGGAGGCGCCCTCGCCGGGACGGGGGCTCACTCGTATGTCGAGGGGGATGCCACCGGCGGTTCGGAGGGCGGAGCGGAGTCCGCGTCCGGTCAGGCGGGCTGACCGGGGGGGCGATCGACGCGCGGAGGCACGGCCGGCGTGGGAGCGTCCGTCGCACCTCGCCGGAGGGCGCGCCCAAGCGTCACGGGAGCTCTCAGTCCGTGCCCAGGAAGCGGAATGCGATCGCACCGGTGACGGGGCGGAACTGCCTGCTCAGGCTGATGCCCTGGTGCTGGAAGTGCGAGCCCGATCCCTCCGCCCCGTAGAGCCGATCCGGCTCCTCCGCCATCCGCTCGTACGCGAGGCGGGCTATCGGCTGCCCGTCCTCCAGCATGAAGGGGATGTCGTGCGCGCGGACCTCGAGCACGGCCCGCGTCCCGCGCAGCTCCCCGCCGTAGCCGAATCCCGGGTCGAAGAACCCGGCGTAGTGCGTCCTGAGTTCCCCGTTCGTCGGATCGTACGCGGCCATCTCCGCCGCGAGCGCCGGCGGGATGCGCACGTACTCCTTCGAGACCAGCAGGTAGAAGTAGTCGGGGTCGAGCACGAGCCGCCCGGGCGCCTCCGCCACGACCGGGTCCCAGTAGTCGAGCGGGTCGTACTCCCCCCTCGCCGAGAGGTCGAGGAGCGGGGTGTGGTGCCGGGCCCGCCACCCGACGTGGTTCCCGCCGGACGGGAGGCTCACGCTGAGCAGGAGGCCCCGCGAGCCGATCCGCGGCCGCGCGACCGGCTCCCGGGGATCGCCGCCCGGCGCGAACAGCAGCGCCTCGCTCCGGTGGGCCTCCGCGAGCTCGGCGGCGGAGAGCGGCTCGCTCGCCGTGGTGAGCCGCAGCTGGGTCAGGCGCAGGCCGGCGCGGAGGTTCACGGTGAAGGTGTTCGAGTAGAGCTCGAGCCAGAGCGGACCCTCGTAGCCCGCGTCGATCTCGTCGAACTGGCTGCCGCGGTCGGTGAGCACGCGGGTGAAGATGTCGAGCCGCCCGGTCGAGCTCCTGGGGTTCGCCCGCGCCCGGACCCCCGCGGGCAGCCGCAGCCGCTCCGCGAGCTGGATGAGGTACGGGATCTTCGGATCCAGGACGACGCCGGCCGGGTGCTCCAGATCGAGCTCCGGCCCGACCTGGAGCTCGGCGAGCCGCTCGCGGACCCGCGACTCGCCGGGGAGGAAGCTGCTGCGCAGGCGGTAGGCGCGCGTGCCGATCCGAAGGTCGAGGCTCGCCGGCTGCACCTGGTCGTCCCGGACCGAGGGAGTCGCCCGGATCGCGCCCGCGCGGATGGCGTCGCGCACCATGCGGGCGGAGAAGACCCCCGGGGGATCGCCCCGCTCCGGGAGCCCCGCCTGCCGATCCGCCGCCCGCACGCCCGCCTGCATCAGCCTCCGCGCCCCTCCGCGCCACCCGCCGGGCGGGCCGGGACCGCCGTCGCGCGCCCCGGCGGGCGCCTCACCCGGAACACGCTACGCGATCCCGCGGACGCTGGGACGGGGGATACGAACCGACTGCGAGAGCGCGCCCGCTCCGGGCGTGCACATCCTGTGGAGGGATCACGCGGGCGACTCCTCCATCTCGCGCGACTCGCCCACCTCCGGCTCGAGCGCGCCGCCGGCGTCGACCAGCTCGCGCGCGGCCGCGAGCGCCTCCCCGAGCGCGGCCTCGCCCGGCGCGTGGAGCTCGCCGCTCCTGAGGAAGAGCAGCGCGCAGCCGGGCCGCTCGCCGGTGGCGTGCTCGATCGCCCCGCCGTACAGCGCGAGCTGCACGAGGTAGGGGGCGGACGCCTCCTCGAGAGTCCTCCCCCGGAGCTCGTCCGTCTTGAAGTCGACGACGTGCCAGCCCCGCGCGTCCCGGTAGACGAGATCGATGGCGCCGTGCACCGGGACGCCGTCCCAGTTCCACGCGAAGGGGAGCTCGAAGTAGCACGCCGTCTCCGGATCGCGGAGCGTCGCCGCGAGCTGCGAGCGCTCGAAGCGCGCGAGCATCTCCTCGATCTCGCCCGCCAGGGCCCGGACGAGTTCCTCGTCCAGGAGCCCCCCCGACTCCTCCCGGATGAGCTCCGCCACGTCCGCCCGGTCCGCTCCCGCGAAGGCGAGCTCGATGGCGCGGTGAGCGACCGTGCCCCGGAGCGTCCCCAGCCCGTCGCCGTGCCCGTACGCCGCCTGCCGCTCCGGCCGCGGGCGCAGCGCCGTCACCGGCGTGGGGGGGGGGCCCCCGGGGCCCCGCCGGGGGGCCGGCCGCGGGCGGCGCGGCACACCCCGCCCCCCCCCCCGCGGGGGGCGGCCC
>VYDC01000150.1 GCA_009843585.1 Chloroflexota bacterium
CCCCCGAGCCCCTACCCCGGCGGTCGCGTGGAGGAGGGGCGGCCATGTGTGGCCTCCGCCGGGTGGCGCCGGCTGTAGCGATCGTGTGCGGCGTGCTGCTGCTGGGCGCCGCGGCCTGCGGCGACGACGAACCGAGGGAGCTCGCGGTCCTGACCCACGACTCCTTCGACATGGAGGAGGAACTGCTGGCGCGCTTCGAGGAGGAGCACAACGTCACCGTCACGCTCATAGAGGGCGGCGACGCGAACGAGATCGTCGCGCGCTCCATCCTCAACGCGGGCAACCCCGAGGCGGATCTCCTCTTCGGGGTGGACAACTTCTCGTACCACCGCGCGCTCGAGGCCGGCGTCTTCGAGCCGTACGAGGCCGGCCGGCGGGGCGAGCTGCCCGACGAGCTCCTCGCCGCCGTCGGCGGCACGCCGGAGCTCACGCCCGTCGACTACGGCTTCGTCGACATCAACGTCGACCTCGAGGCCGGCCTCGAGGAGCTCCCGACGGCTCTCGAGGATCTCGCCGACCCGCGCTGGCGGGGCGCTCTCGTCGTCCAGGATCCGGCGACCTCGTCCCCCGGCCTCCAGTTCCTGGCGCTGACCGTGGCCCTGCTCGGCGAGGGGGGCTGGCAGCAGTTCTGGGAGGCGCTGCGCGGGAACGACGTGCGCGTGACCGACGGCTGGACGGCCGCCTACTACACGGAGTTCACCCGCAACGGCGGCGACCGCCCGCTCGTGGTCTCCTACACGTCGAGCCCGGCCGCCGAGGTCTTCTTCGGCGAACTCGACGAGCCGCCGACGGGGACGCTCGCGGCGTGGCCCCTCCTCCGCCAGGTGGAGGCGGCCGGCGTCCTCGCCGGCGCTAAGGAGCCCGAGCTGGCCGGCGCCTTCATCGACTTCATGCTCTCCGACGACTTCCAGGCCCAGATCCCCGGCACGATGTTCGTCTACCCCGCGCTCCCCGGCACCCCCACGCCGGAGTGGTGGCGCTGGGCGGAGGTCGGGGCCGAGAGCCTGGAGCTCGACGCCACCGCGGAGGAGATCGATCGCTGGATCCGCGAGTGGACCGAGATCATGCGCCGGTGAGAGCGGGGCCCGGCCGTCTCGCGGGCGCGGCATGGCGGGCGGGGCTCCCCGCCGCGGTCGCGCTCGCGGCGCTGATCGCGTGGCCGCTCGCCTCCGTGCTGTGGCGGGGCGTCGCTCCCGACGGCGCACCGTCGTGGGAGGCGATCCTCGCCGTCTCGGGCGACCGCTTCTACTGGGAGCGGCTCGGCTTCACGACGGCGCAGGCTCTCGCGTCGACCGCGCTCGCGCTCGCCGTCGGCCTCCCGGGTGCGGCGCTCTTCGCCCTCGTCCGCTTCCCCGGCCGGCGGCTGGCGCTCGCCCTGGTCACGGTCCCGTTCGTCCTCCCGACGCTCGTCGTCGCGGTGGCGTTCCTGCAGCTCGCGGGTCCCGGGGGCTGGGTCTCCGACCTGCTCGCCCTCGCCGGCCTCCCGCGACTCGAGCCGCGCGGGACCCTGTGGGCGATCCTGGCGGCGCACGCGTTCTTCAACCTGGCGATCGTGATCCGGCTGGTGAGCGGCGTCTGGGCGAACCTCGACCCTGCGCCCGAGGAGGCGGCGCGGCTGCTCGGGGCCGGTCCGGTGGCGGTCGTCCGCCACGTCACGCTCCCGGTGCTCGGGCCGGCCGTCGCGGCCGCGGCGGCCCTGGTCTTCCTCTTCACCTTCACATCGTTCGGCGTCGTGCTCGTGCTCGGCGGCCCCGGGCTCGACACGCTCGAGGTCACGATCTTCCGGCTCGCCGTCCGCCTCGTGGCGCTCCCCGAGGCGGCGATCCTCTCGCTCGTCCAGATCGGAGCGACCCTCGGCGCGCTCGGCACCTACGCCTGGCTCCAGCGGCGGATCGCCGCGCACCAGGTGCAGCGACCCGATCGGGCGCGTCCGCTCTCGGCCCTCTCGTGGCGCGCGCGCTCGCTCGCCGCCGCGGAGGGGCTGCTGCTGGCGCTCTTCCTGGGCGCGCCGCTCGCGGCGCTCGCCTGGGGCGCGCTCACCGTCGACCTGGGCCGTCCCTCGCTCGCGCACTTCGCGCGGCTCTTCGAGGAGACGAGCCGCGTCTCCTTCATCGCGCCGGCGGATGCGGTCCGCTGGAGTCTCTCCTTCGCCGCCGCGGCGACGGTGATCGCCGTGGCCCTGGGCGTGACGGCGGCGACGGCGGTCGCGCGGACGCCGGGACGCCGGGGCGTGCTGCTGGACGCGCTGCTGATGCTGCCCCTCGCCGTCCCCGCCGTCGTGCTCGGCTTCGGGTACCTCACCACCTTCGATCGCGGCTGGTACGATCTGCGCGGATCGGCATGGCTCGTCCTCTTCGCCCACACGCTCGTCGCCTACCCCTTCGTGCTGCGCGCGACGCTCGCCGTGCGCCGCTCGCTGGATCCGCGCCTCAGGGAGGCGGCCCGCCTCCTCGGCGCCGGCCCGGTCCTCGCGTGGCGCCACGTCGAGCGGCCGCTCATGGCGCGCGGCGTGCGCGCCGGCTCCGTCTTCGCCTTCGCCGTCTCGCTGGGCGAGTTCGGGGCGACCTCGGTCCTGCGCCGGCAGGAGTTCGCCACCCTGCCGATCGCCATCTTCGACGCGCTGGGGCGTCCCGCCGGGCTCGGACGGGCGCTGGCGCTCTGCACCATCCTCATGCTCGTGACGGCGGCGAGCGCGCTGCTCATCTCCCGGCTGCGCTACCGCGAGATCGGGGAGTTCTGATGACCTCGCTCGCGGTGCGGGCGCTGGAGCGCTCCTACGGCGGCGCCGCGGGCCCGGGCGATCCGTTCCTCCTCGGGCCCATCGACTTCGACGTCGGGGACGGGCGCGTCGCCGCGCTGCTCGGGCCGTCCGGCTGCGGCAAGACGACGCTCCTGCGCCGGATCGCGGGCCGGGAGGCGCCCGACCGCGGCGACATCCTGCTCGCCGGCGAGCCGGTGCTCGCGCTGCCGCCCCACCGCCGCGGCATCGGCCTGGTGTTCCAGGAGCTGGCCCTCTTCCCCCACCTCGACGCCTCAGCGAACGTCGACTTCGGGCTGCGCATGGCGCGCTGGTCGGAGGGGCGGCGCCGCGAGCGCGTCGGCGAGCTCCTGCGGCTCTTCGAGCTCGAGGGGCTCGGCCGCCGCCGCGTCCACGAGCTCTCCGGCGGCGAGCGCCAGCGCGTGGCGCTCGCGCGCGCCGTCGCGCCGGAGCCCTCG
The DNA here is from genome assembly GCA_009843585.1 of Chloroflexota bacterium. Taxonomy (GTDB): domain Bacteria; phylum Chloroflexota; class Dehalococcoidia; order UBA2979; family UBA2979; genus VYDC01. The sequence continues at coordinate 3,217 of VYDC01000150.1, forward strand.
GTGCTCCTCCTCGACGAGCCGCTGGGGTCGCTCGACGAGCCCCTCAAGGCGCAGCTGCGCCCGGAGCTCCGCGAGATGCTCGGGCGGCTCGGGACCACCTCGCTGCTGGTGTCGCACGACCTGCGCGACGCCGTCGAGATCGCGGACGAGCTTCTGGTGATGGAGGCGGGGAGGCTGCTGCAGGCCGGACCGCTGCCGGCGGTCCTCTCCAACCCCGCCACGGCGCGCGTGGCGGAGATGCTCGGCTACGCGACGCTCGTCTCAGGCGCGACGGTCGTCCGCGCGGACGGGGGACTGGCGATCGTCGAGACGGGGGTCGGGGAGGTCGACCTGCCGGCCGCTCACCGCGCGGGGGCCGCCGCGGCCGCCCGATCCGAAGGCGCCGGGGTCGCGCTGCGCCTGCTGGCGCACCCTGCGAGCCTCCTCGGCGTCCCCGTCGATTCCGGTCTCGGCTGCGGGGTCGTGGGGGAGGTGCGCCGGGTGCTGCCGGAGGGCCCGCTCTCCCGCGTCGAGCTCGCGCTCGGGAGCCCCGCCGGGCCGCCGCGGAGCGTCCAGGTGCGCTGGGAGGGCGGCGGCCCTCCGCCTCCGGCGGGCGCGCCTCTCGCGATCGCCGTCCGGCCCGACGCGCTGCGGCTGTTCGGGTCGGCGGATGCCTCGACGGCGCCCGCGGGGGGCGCGTCGTGAGCCGTCGACCGGAGGTGCCGGCGACCGGGAGCGATCCCGAGGCCCGGGCGCTCCGCGCCCTCGCCCGGGAGCTGGGGCGCCTCCCGCTCAGGCCGCGCCCCGACGCATCGCTCGACGTCATCGCCGGGCTCGCGCGCGAGCTCACCGGCGCGCGCTACGGCGCCCTCGCGGTCACCGACTCAGGCGAGCGGACGATCGGCTTCTTCGCCTCAGGGCTCCCTGAGGAGCTGCTCGGGCGGCTCAAGGCGGCGCCGCAGGGCCACGGCTCCCTCAACTCGCTGCGCGCGGACGGCCGGGCGGTGCGCTTCGACGACGTCTCCGAGCACGCGCACGCCTTCGGGTTTCCCCCCGGCCATCCCGCCATGCGGTCGCTGCTGGGCCTGCCGCTGTGGGCCGGCGGCTCGGTGCGCGGCGCGCTCTACGTGACCGACCGCGAGGACGGCCGGGCCTTCGACGACGACGACGAGCGGCTGCTCTGGCCACTCGCCCATCACGCGGGCCGCGTCATCGAGCGCGACTGGTACTAGGGCGCCTCCCGCCGACGCCTGAGCGGCACCGCGGGACGACCTGGGGGGAGAAGCGGGCGCCGCGCGGCCGCTACTCCGGCAGGGCGATCCCCGGGGGAAGCCTGAGGAGCGCCCCGTCGGCGATCCCCCGCTCGGCGTACCAGCCCGACGGCGCCTCGATCGCGTAGCGGTAGAGCCGGTCGGGCCGCACGATCTCCATGCTCTCCGCCTCCATCTCGCGCACGGCAAGGACGCGGTCGTCGAGTCCGACGAAGGCTATGGAGAGATCGATGTGGGTGTTCCGCATGTAGAAGCCGGCCCTGCTCCCCTGCGGGTAGTGGAAGAGCATCCCGCGCCCCTCCAGCTCGTAGCGGCCGGAGAGCC